>JBEAYY010000067.1:0-9101 GCA_041170365.1 Actinomycetota bacterium | reverse complement strand
GACAACAAAATGCAAGTTGGGATGGTATCTGCACCTGCTCTTGGCAGACGATGGTTTGGGGCAATAGGTCACGGTTCATATTTAAGAACACATACAAATAATTTTAAGAATGAAAGAAAACTTCAAGTTTCAAAAGTTTCAAAAATTGAGGATGCTTATTTTGGGTATTCAAGTCAAGAAAGATGGGCAAAAAGAAATCAAGAGGAAAATTTTGAAAAATTATTAAAGAAAGTTTGGCGTGCTAGAGGTTTTGGAGATTTTATTATTCACATGATGGTTGCAGAAGGTTCGATCGATTTTTCAATGGAGCCAAAACTAGCTGTTTGGGATATGGCAGCTTTAATTCCAATAATTTCTGAAGCAGGTGGAAAAACTACTTCACTTGAAGGTGGAGATCCGTTGGAGGATAAAAGTCTTGTAACAACTAACGGTTTACTTCACGAAGACGTTTTAAAAATTATTAATTAATTTCTTCTAGAAATATGCATTGGCAATCCACCTTGAGGTCT
Source organism: Actinomycetota bacterium (assembly GCA_041170365.1). GTDB lineage: Bacteria > Actinomycetota > Actinomycetes > S36-B12 > UBA5976 > ATZT02. Next base: position 8,592 of record JBEAYY010000067.1, on the reverse strand, counting down.
GACCATTACAAGTGCTCTTGGAAAAGGTTGAGGCCCAGCAGCTGTTATCTGCCATTTTTGAGCAATTCTTGCAATCATTAAAACACTTTCCAAAAGTGCAAAATCCTTTCCAATACACATTCTTGGTCCTATCCCAAAAGGTAAATATGTTCCTTTCTCGGGAGTTGGAGCACTTGGTAAAAATCTATCTGGATTAAATTTTTCCGCGTCCTGCCATGCTTCTGGATGTCGATGAGTTGTCCAAGGAGAAATAATAATTACAGAATTTTCTGGAATTTCGTATCCTCCAAGTTCATCTTTTTCTAAAGATCTTCTACTTACTACCCAACCTGGTGGATAAACTCTTAATGCTTCATCAACAACGGCTTTAGTGTAAGGCAAATTATCAATATCTTTTACTGATGGAGCTCTTCCCTTTAATACTTCGTCAACTTCTTTTTGAACTTTATTTTGCACATCAATATGAGTTCCTAATAACCACCATGTCCAAGTTAAAGAACTAGCAACTGTTTCATGACCTGCAACAATAAATGTAACTATTTGATCTCGTAGTTCTTTACTGTTTAATGCACCTTCATCATCGTGTGCTGCAAGAAGTAAATCCAACATGTCAACGTCGCGTTCAATTCCAGGTTTAGCTGTTATTTTTTTTCTTTCTTCAAGAATTCTTGCCACCGCTGAATCAAGTTGCTTTAGAGCTTTAGCTAATTTTCTGTTATTAGGAGTTGGAATCCATTTTGGAAATGAAATAGGAGTTCTTGCTCTTGCCACAATAATATCTAAAGCATCTAAAGTTGCTTGTGCAGTTTTTTCAACATCTCCTGCTAAATCTGTACCAAATAATGATCTGCCTACAATTTCTAAAGCTGCATGCATCATGTCATCATCAATATCAACTATTGAATTATCATTTAATTTATTCCATTTATCTAATAATCGATCAGTAACTAAAACAGTGTCTGGACCAACTCTTAAAATTGCTTCGTGATGAAATGCGGGTTGAATAAGTTTTCGTTGCCTTTTCCAACTAGGTGTATCTGCGGCTAATAAACCATCCCCTGTTACTAGTGCTAAATTTTCATATTGAATTGTTTTTTTCCCATAATTTCTTGCATTAACTCTCATGACCCTATCAACATCTTGAGGGTGTGAAACTAAATAAACTGGCAAAATTGGAAGTGGAAATTGCACAACATTTCCATATTTTTTTCTCATATCAACTAAAAATCCAGCTGGATCTTTTCTTGCCCTTAACAAATAGGAAAACATTTTTTTAGTTGAAGGTCCTGGAGCGGTTAAGTAAATCTTTCCTAATTTCTTTTTTTCAAAATTCAATTGATTTTGCTCCATATTCCCACTCTAGGCTTAACCAAATACAAATAAAAAAGAAGACCGGTGTGATTTATCCCGGTCTTCTTGATTGGTAGCGGGGACAGGATTTGAACCTATGACCTCTGGGTTATGAGCCCAGCGAGCTACCGAGCTGCTCCACCCCGCGTCGTATCTCTTAATGCTAATGCAATGCAGATTTTTGAACTAATTCAAGTTAACTTTAGAAGAAAAATTCGCAGGAGTTACTTCCACATTTGTTTCTGGTTCAGTCGTTATATTCAAACGACGTTGTGCATCCAAGGCTCGTTCAAGAGCATCTTCTAAATCTTTTTGTGCTTTTCCATACGCAGTGAAATCACCATTTGCCAATGCATCTTTACCGTCACTAATCGCTTTTTGCATATCACTTATTGCATTTGCTAAATCTGTTGCAGGATCTCCAGTTGGAGATGGCACATTTGGTTGAGGTGTTACTTCAGATCCATCTTCTGGAGTTTGAGTTGTAGTTGTTGAAGTTTCTCCAAATAATGCATTAATTGCATCTTGAATATTGTCTTCAAACACAACTTTTTGTCCAAATGAAGCTAACACTTTTCTTAATAATGGATAACTTTCTCCAGCTGTTGCACGAACATAAACTGGCTCAACATATAAAAGTCCCCCACCAATAGGAAGTGAAAGTAGATTTCCTAATTCAACATCTGATCCTCCCCTTCTAAGTAGTGATAGAAGAGCGCCCACATCTGGATCTGATTCGAAATTATTTTGAACTTGTGTTGGACCTGGAATCGTTGTATTTCTTGGCAATTGCAGAACTCGAATTTTTCCATAATCTTTATTTGGATCACTTGAAACTGCCATAAATGATGCCAAAGTTTGTCTTCTGGTTGGAGCAAAAGTTGTGGTTAATGAAAATATTGGTTTTTCATCTCCAGGCATTTGAAGTTGTAAGTAGTAGGGAGGTTGAGCACCTTGAACACCCGGTCTAGTTGGATCATTTGGAATTATCCAAAAATCTTGTCCACCATAAAAAGCTAAAGCATCTTTTACGTGATATTTACTCAATATTCCTCTTTGTATCTTAAACAAATCTTCTGGATATCTAACATGATTTACAACTTCAGTTGGTATTTGAGATTTTGGTTTAACAATATTTGGAAATGCCTTGGCCCAAGATTTTAAAATTGGATCTGTTTCATCCCAAGCATAAATTGTTACAGTTCCGTTGTATGCATCTACAGTTGCTTTTACAGAATTTCTGATGTAGTTAATTTGACGTGCAGCTTGAGCTCTTAAAGCTGTTGAAGTTTGATTAACTGAATCTGCAGTTGCAGTATCTAAACTACTTCTTGTGGCATATGGATAAGAATTTGTTGAAGTGTAACCATCTAGTAACCAAAGTATTTTTCCATCAATAACAGCAGGATATGGATCGCCATCTAAAGTTAACCAAGGTGCAACTCTTTGAACTCTTTCTGCTGGATCTCTGTAATACAAAATTCTTGAATCATTATTTACTAAATTAGAAAGTAAAATATTTATTTCTTGATACTTTAAAGCATATAGAGCTTTATTGAAGAAATTTCCAATTGGAACTCCACCATTTCCAGAATAAGTGTTATTTCTTTGACCATTTGGACTTGTGTCATCAGGATAATCTAATTCTCGAGGTTCGCTACCTTGTGCTCCACCAACTATTGAATAGCTTGGTGAATTTTCACCAAAATAAATTCTTGGTTGATCTATTTTTAAATCACCTTTTGTTGGAATATCAGAAGTTGTAAATTGTGGTTGACCATCAACTTTTACTGCATTATCTTTTGCAGTTACTACTCCAAAACCATGTGTGTAAACCAAATGTGAGTTAATCCAATTTCTTTGAGCACTAGGAATTCCAGCTAAATTAATTTCTCTTGCAGCAATTACAGTTCCCTGCTTATCTCCATTTACGTCATATCGGTCTATATCAAGAGTGTCAGCAAAAGAATAAAAACCTCTAATTTGTTGCAACTGGTTAAATGTTGGAGATAGCAAAGCTGGATCCATCAATCTAAGTTTTTCTATCGTTCCAAGTTGCTTATTTATTACTTCTTTGTCTGGCTCAGTGCTTGCTGGGTAATCGATAACTTCTACGCCTGATAATCCATATGAAGCTCTTGTTGCTTCAATTGCACGTTGAATATAAGGAGCTTCTCTATCAGCTTCACTAGGTCGAACCACGAATTGTTGAATAACTGTTGGATAAACTCCACCGATTAAAACACCTGTTACTAGCAACGCTCCAATTCCAATATTTGGAACAAACCATTTTCTTCTAAATGCATTAATTAAAAATAGAATTGCGACAATGAGTGATAAGTACATCATCAAATTTTTTGCTGGCAAAATAGCATTTACATCTACATATTTCAATCCAACTAATAAAGTGTCTTGCTTCAAAGCTAGGCCGTATCTATCAAGCCAATATGCATAAGCTTTCATCACAAAAAGTAAAGCAACTAAAATTGAGATTTGAGATTGTGCAAACTTAGTTGCTTTTTGTGTTGGAGATTGTAAAGTTATTCCACCGTAAATGTAGTGAATCACTCCACTTGCTAAACCAGAAATAATAATTGTTGAAATTCCATAAGTTACCAAACTTCTTAAAAGTGGATAATCAAAAACGTAGAAACTGATATCAAGACCAAAGTGTGGATCTTTTGTGCCAAACTCCGTTGAGTTAAGCCATTGAAACCAATTTCGCCATTCTGCTGAGGCAGATCCGCCTGCTAAAAATCCTAAAAGTATTGGACCGATTGTAAAAACTGTTTTTCTAATTGGATCAAGAGCTTCTCGATATCTTTGCAGTGATAATTGATCAGCAGTAACTGATGCATACATTGGGCGATATTTGTATGCAAGATAAACATTCAACCAAATTACAAAACCTGTAAGCGCTGCAAAAATTACAAATAAACCAATACGCCATGCAATAACTGATAAATAAACTTGTGATGCATTTACCGATCTATACCAGAGCCAATCAGTGTAATAACCAGATATTGATAAAAGTGCTATAAAAAGTGCACCGAGTGAAATTAATAAATAAGACCTTTTCCCTCTTGGTCGATTGAATGTAAAGTCTGGACGAGAAAATGTCATATTTCGACAATACGAAATAAGTAATCTTTCGTCCAATCGGGGTTATTTTCCCCCAGGAAATTTGTCTAAATTATTTAGGCAAGGCGCAATTTGGTAAACCTTGAGCGTTATTTTGCTTAGTGAAAGTATTGATTGCCTCAATTGCACCTTTTAAGTCCGAAACTGCAACGACTGGCATATTTTTATAGTTGGATGAAATAACTTCATCGCAATTTTCTTTTGGTGCTAAAAATAATTGACTTCCCCCTGCAACTGCTCCTTCTAGTTTTTGTCGAATGCCCCCAATTGGGCCAACTTGACCTAAATAGTTAATCGTTCCGGTTCCAGAAATATTGAGACCTTTTGTTAAATCATCTGAAGTTAATTCATCAACGATTCCAAGGGACAGCATTAATCCAGCACTTGGACCTCCGACTTCAGAGATTCCAAAATTAAATTTGTAGGGAGGATCAATTCCTGGTCCAATTGAAATTCCAATTGATGCTTTTGATTTATCTGACTTTAATTCTTGGGCAATAATTTCAACTTCTTTTTCGGATGTTTGTCTAATTAACTTTATTTTTATTGAATCATTTGGTTTATTTTCTTGAACATACTTAACTACATCAGTAGCACTTTGAACATTTTTCCCATTCACGCTAATTACTACATCCCCAGGTTCAATTTTTCCATCACTAGGTGAATCAACAACAACGCTATCTACCACAACTTTTACAGGAACTGGAATATCTAAATAAGTTAGAGCTGCTGCGATTGCATCGGATTGAGAGTTTGAAAACGCTTTCTCATTTCTTTTCTTTATAATTTCTGGATCTTCATTTTCTGGATACAAATCAGATGCAGGCACAACTGCCTCTGTTGGATCTATCCATGATGAAATTGCATCAATTAAAACAAGTCTTCCAAATGGACCACCTGTTTCTGAAACTGTGGTGAAATTAAGTTCCCCTTTTGATTCATAAGTTTTTGTTCCAATAATTGTTATTACATCTTTGTCTCGTTCGTTACCCACTGTGTTAAAAAGTGGACCTGGAGCAATTCTTATAAACGGAACCGGGATGAGTAAAAGTAAAGTAATAAGAAATATAAAAACTATTTGATATTTGAAGGAACTTTTAATTTTCACTTATTTTTCTTTTTTGGTTTAGGTAATGGTCTATCCATAGCTTTTCTAAATTCAAGAAGTCCTGACATTCCTTTATGAGCATTAGCCGGTCTTGAAGGTCTGTATTTAATAGCCAAGTAGATAGTGGTGACTAAACCTACAAATACTGGAATTAATAACCATAAAAGTGCCTGCATAGTTCAACATTACGACCTGTGGCGAGATAATTGATTAAGTAGTTAACTATTTATATTGTGAGGTTTCCAATAGATCCATCTGAGATAGGAAAAATACTTAGCCAACTAGGTCAAATGTTGCAAAATTCTGGCAACGCCCCTGTTGGTTGGGATGCGGCTGTCAACATGGCTAGAACAAATGTTGTCCAAGCTGGTGATCCAAGTGTTAGTGAAACAGAAAAAAAAGAAGTTATAAAAAACGTTGAACTTGCGCAAAATTGGTTAGATTCAGTTTGTAATTTTTCTACCAAATCAACTGGTGCTAACGCATGGTGTCGAAGTGAATGGATTCAAGCCACAGTTCCTACTTGGAAAAAAATTGTTGAACCCGTTGCTCAAAGAGTCCAATCAAGCATGATTAATGTTTTACCAAATATTCCAGGTATGGATGATTCACAACAAGCCATGCTTAAACCTCTACTTGATTCACTAAAACCAATGTCTGCTGCAATGTTTTCAATGCAAGTAAGTAATGGATTATCTGCTTTATCCAGTGAAGTTTTATGCTTAACCGATATCGGTTTACCTTTGGGTGATACTTCAACACCATCACTATTGCCAAGAAATATTAAAGATTTTGCAAAAGGACTTTCAGTTCCTGAATCTGATTTTTTTGTATATATTGCTTTAAGAGAATCAGCTGCAAGTAGACTTTTTTCTAGCGCATCTTGGCTATCTCCAACAATTCTGAACGCGGTAGAAGAGTATTCCTCACAAATAAATGTAAGTAATAATAAAATTAACGATTTAATGTCACAAATTGATCCAAGTAATCCTGAATCAATTCAAGAAATTATTTCTCAAGGCGTTTTTGAACCTGAACTAAATGAATCTCAACTATCGGCTTTAAAAAGAACAGAAAGATTATTAGCACTAATTGAAGGCTGGATCCTAGAAGTGGTAAATAAAGCAAGTTTAAATCGATTACCAAGTTTGAATGCTCTACAAGAAGCAATGAATCGTAGAAGAGCTGAAGGTGGACCTGCTGAAAAAACTTTTGGAGCATTAATTGGCTTAGAACTAAGACCAAAATTAATGCGAGAAGCTTTTACTTTTTGGAATAAACAAACAGAAATAAATGGTGTGGAACAAAGAGATAATTTGTGGAATCACCCTGATTTATTACCAAGTATTGAAGATTTACAAAATCCTGAATTCTTTAACAATATTCAAAAACCTTTAGATATTTCTTCCCTTGATTCACTTGGTGAAGCACCAAAAGAATCTGGTGACCAAAATGATGAGGGTAACTCATCTAGTGCATCTAAATAGCCTTCTGCTTTTTCTTTAAATTCATATGTTTTCATGAAGGCATCAAATTCTTTGCCATGATCATTAACAATTAAGTGAACTAATTCATGTAGTAATACATAATCTAAAACATATTGAGGCATGCCAATTAATCTTGAAGTAATTTTTATTTCAGCATGAAGTGGAGTACAAATTCCCCATGTTGAGGTAAGACGCGTTGACCAAGTAACTGATTTAGCTTCAACTTTTGAAAATAAATATTTTGCTGAAAGTTCTTTGCTTCTTTCAAATAGTTCTGAATCCGAAAGGTGTGCCCGTGGATCTTTTTTATCAATTCTGTTGATTAAATCTTTTGCCAATTCTTCGATGTCTTTCAAACTCATTCGAAATGGAACATTAAGTATTGTTTTGCTTCCTTCGCGAGCAGCAGAAATAGTCCTTTTTCTTTTCCGAGATCTTCTAATCTCCACGTGGTCCGGTAAATTTAGGACTTTTTTCATGTATTAAACGCTAATTGGTAAAACTATTTTTTATCCACAAACACTCTTATGTAAAAGTCCAGTTCAAAGGCTTTTTTCTTTAAAAACTGCAAAAAAATTCACATTCTTATCCCCAATTTATTAACCTTTTTTAATAGATAATCAACAAATAATCCACAAATTCATCTACAGGGCTATTTGACGGCTAGGTAAGTTCTGCATAAATTCAGATTTACTGACACCGCTGGGATAACTTCTTTTTCAAGTTTTGTGTATCTGGGGAAAGTGCATAGAGCTTAAATACCAAGATGTGGCCCAGCGGTTTCAATATTTAATCTTCAACCTCTCGAAATCTCGTGGGACAGCAAATACCCACTTATGAGGGATTTGTGCTCAAAATTACGGCGTGGCACGCTCAAAAGAGCCCCATAACCTCTCTCATGCGCTTAGGGTTAAAGGGTGAGGGAATTTCATCCCCCACGTTCGCAAGGAGGATTTACATGGCTGGAGAGTCATACACAGGCGAAGCGTACTGCGTGAAGTGCAAAGCCAAGCGCCAGTTCACTGGAGAAGTTCATGAAACCAATGGCCGTCGCATGGCCAAAGGAATTTGCCCAACCTGCGGCACCAAAGTGACCCGCATCCTCGGCAAAGCCTAAAGACAGTACACGTCTTCATTGCCCTTGAATCTTTAAGGTTCAAGGGCAATTTGCTTTTTTAGGCAGCAAGCCATTTACATTCACAATTTTTATTTTGTTTTATTTGCTTAAAAGAAATAGCGGGACCGAGTGGATCTAATTCACAAATGAGATTTGTAAGAATAGGCAATTTATCTTTTAACTCTTTCGACAGAAAAGAAATAACATTTGTAACAGCAAGAGAACTAGCTAGTGTAGTTAAGACAGGATGATTATCAATTTGTCTTATTCTTTTTTTATTAAAATCAAAAAAAGATAGTTTTTGTTTTATTTTTACTATCTGTTGACATTTGAAACATAATTTAGCATCTGGGATATTAAAAGGCCCAATGTGTATGAAATCATTGGTC
>JBEAYY010000066.1:0-36967 GCA_041170365.1 Actinomycetota bacterium | reverse complement strand
ACAAAAAAGATGCAGAAGCTTCCTTGTTACTTGAAAAATTAGTGGATATAGATGAAGGCCAACAAGAATGGCGATATCGTCACGTGAAAATGGTGGAAAGAACTATTGGTTCAAAAATTGGTACTGGCGGTTCAAGTGGTGCAAAATATCTTGCAGCAACACTTTTTAAACCTGCATTACCTGAATTGTGGAGTGTTAGATCTCAGCTATAGTTCTTTAAAATTTGTTCAACACTTTCAGGTGTTTTTGAATTTTGTGAAAAATCATCTCCTGCAATTGGAGATTCTGAAATTAGCTTAAATGGAATAACTCCCGACCAAGTTTCTGAATTTAAATCACTTTCTGCTTCCTTTGGTGGCCCGGTTCTAATTTTTACTGAAGTTTCAATTAAGGGAACAGAAACTAAAAGGGTAGCGGCAAGTTCTTTTTTCGTTGAGCTTCGTATTTCAGTACTTCTATTTGGCGCTAATTTGTCAGTTAATTTATTTAGGTAGAAATCTTTTCTGTCATCTTCTATAATTTCGCCTTTACCAAAAACTACGGCACTTCGATAATTCATGCTTGATTCAAAAGAACTTTTAGCAAGTACTAAACCGTCAAATAAAGTTACTTCTACACATATTGGAATACCTGATCCAATTCTTCTCATTAATCTTGAACCAGTTGAACCATGAAGAAGTATGCAATCTTCAACTCTGGCAAATCCCATTGGCAAAACTATGGGTTGATTTTCTTCGTCAGTAAAACCAACGTGACAAACTAAGGCTTCATCAAGAATTGAATAGAGAACTTCTCTGTCATTTATATCTCTGTCAGTTCTTCTATTTGTAGTTTTTGAAGTTGAACCAGGATTAGGAAGACTCATTCAAAACCTTTCATGTGCACCGCCAAGGATTCGAACCCCGGACCCACTGATTAAGAGTTGGAACGAATGAAATTTCAGAAGAAATTTAATCCCCTCCTGCAAAACAGACCCACCTACTGTGACTCTGTTTCTCAGTTGCTCTAACTAAACAGAAAATCTCTCATTTGTTTTAAAATGATTGTAACACCATTCAACTTTTGATAAAGTTTTAACGTGAAAAAAATATTGAAATTTGTTCTTATTCTTTTTGGAATCTATATTGCTATTTCTGTTGTTAGCGGTATATATCAAGGAGTGACCAAAACAGGAGTTGCTTCTCCTACAATTTCAGATGAATATCAATCTCAGTATGACGAAAAATATAATGCATTCATAGTTCTTAGAACAGCAGAACTCATTCCTCTTGGCCTAAACAATATTTACGATGAACAAAATAAACCTAGTATAGACAAAGCAAAATTTTGGTGCGAAGAAAATTTTGTAAAAATGGAAGAAATTTCTAGAAAAGTCAATGGCTTACCATCTTTTACCCCTGATGAATATCAAGGAGCAATTGATGGTTGTGCAGATGCATTTATGGCAAAAGCAGGAGAATAATTATTTAGTTTGACTCCAGGTTATTAAATCTGGGGTCTACTTGTATAGATACTGTTTGCTCACATTTTTTTTGATAAGGTTTGCTGATTGACTCTCAGTTGGGTAGGAGACTCATTTGAGGAAATTTATTACTAAATTTCCTCTCAATGTGCACCGCCAGGGATTCGAACCCCGGACCCACTGATTAAGAGTCAGTTGCTCTAACCAACTGAGCTAGCGGTGCTTGGTGAAAATAAATAATACCTATGAATAAATCTTGACAAATTCTGCTATCGCACCAACAATCATTTGCACTGCAATTGCTGCAAGTAATAGCCCTGCAAGTCTAGTCAAGATTGAAATTCCGCCAACTCCTAAAAGTTTGGTTATTGGAATTGAGAATCTCAGTAGGAGAAATAAAACTAAGTGAACGATAATTAAACCAAAAATAATTGTGGCAAGTTCTAGTGAACTTTCTGCTTTTCTAACAAAAATAATTGTGGCAGCAATTGCACCTGGTCCTGCAAGTAAAGGTGTACCAAGTGGAACTAGAGCAATACTTACTTCACTTTTATTTGTTGGATGAGAATCTTTACCTGTTAATAGCTCTAGAGAAACTAGAAGTAGAAGTAATCCTCCGGATGCCTGTAAAGAAGGCAATGAAATATCCAGAAATCCAAGAATTTGATTTCCAAATAATGCAAAAGCAAGAATTACTGAAAATGAAACTAGAACTGCTTGAAGTGCAAGTTGAATCTTCTTTTCTTTCGATTCTTTTCTAGTCAATCCCATAAATATCGGTAATGAACCAAGAGGATCAATAATTACAAAAAATGTAACAACTACAGATATAAATAATGCAATTATTTCTGCATTGACCATTTTTATCCTTTATCTAAAAATTGGGGTGAGTAACGGGACTCGAACCCGCGACGTCCTGGACCACAACCAGGTGCTCTACCAGCTGAGCTATACCCACCAAGTTTTATTTCTAAAACCAAACTTCATTCTATCTTTTAGAAAAAATTCTTAATTATTCGTGTTCAACTATGAATCTATTTGCCAATTCTTTTGCAATATCTGAACCTGGACCAGGTTGAGCCACCATAATTGTTTCTCGGTAATAACGAAGTTCAGCAATGCTTTCTCTGATATCTGCTAACGCTCTATGATTACCAGTTTTTTCTGGTGCTGAAAAATATACTTTTGGATACCAGCGTCTTGCCAATTCTTTTATTGAAGAAACATCAATAACTCGATAATGCAAATGTTCATCAAATTCAGGTAAATCTCTGGCTAAGAATCCTCGATCTACATAAACACTTGAACCAGCTAAAGGTGCTTTTCTAGCTTCTGGAATGTGTTGCTTTACATATTCCATAATTTCTTTATTTGCTTCTTCAAGTGATACCCCATGCGGTACTTCTCGTAACAAACCAGATGCAGTGTGCATTTCTTTTACGACTTCTATCATGGAATCTAATTTTTCATCTTCACATTTAATTACAATGTCAATTCCTGGATCCATTTCATTTAAGTGACTATCTGTCACTACAACTGCAATTTCAATTAATGCATCTTTTGTTAAAGATAATCCAGTCATTTCGCAATCAACCCAAACGATTAAGTCATTGCTATTTGCCATCTATTTCTTCTTTCAATAATTAAAACTTTTTAAAGCGCGCGCCCGGAGGGAATCGAACCCCCAACCTACTGGGTAGAAACCAGTTGCTCTATCCGTTGAGCTACGGGCGCAAGACTATCTATTTTGCTCTATTGCTCACAGCACTTAGTTATCCCCAGTTTATTTGTCACTAAGAGTAAGTGCATCCATAGGTATTGCATCCTTAAATTACCTCTAACTTTAAGGAGAAATGTATGAATGAAATCTTGACCACGGTAGTAGGTAATGCTGTCACCGATGTAACAACTAAAACACTTCCATCAGGAAGATCTGTTGCAACTTTTCGAATCGCAAATAATCCTAGAAAATTTGATAGAACTTCAAATAACTTTGTGGATTTAGACCCAAATTTTTTACAAGTAAATTGCTGGGCAAATTTTGCAGATAATGTCGCCAACAGTATTCATAAGGGTCAACCTTTAGTGGTATTTGGAAAACTAAAAATTAAACAAGTTATTGATGAAGATAAAAATTCAACTTATGTAGAAATTGATGCAATATCTGTAGGACATGATCTATCCAGGGGAGTTGCAGAATTTACCAAAATAAGAAAAAATCCAGAATTTTATGAAAATGAAAACTGGAGTGAGCCTAAAGAAGGAACTCAAAAATCTGTTGCTTAAACCTTTTGAGTAATCTTTTCATGTGGCCGAATTTATTTATACGCTTTCCAAAGCAAGAAAAGCACATAATGACAAAGTTGTCCTTGATGATGTGACTTTGGCATTTTTGCCTGGGGCAAAAATTGGTGTGGTTGGCCCAAATGGTGCAGGTAAATCTTCACTACTTCGAATTATGTCTGGAAAAGATGAAGTAAGTAATGGTGAAGCAATGCTTGCACCGGGTGCAACTGTTGGAATATTAGAGCAAGAACCACAACTAAGTGATGATAAAAATGTTTTAGAAAATGTGGAAGAAGCTGTAGCAAATACTAAAGCAAAATTAAATCGTTTTAATGAAATTAGTGAACAACTTGCAAATCCAGAAGCAGACTATGACAAATTACTTGCTGAAATGGGCAAACTTCAAGAACAACTAGACCATTTAGGTGCTTGGGATCTAGATTCACAATTAGAACAAGCAATGGATGCCTTAAGACTTCCACCAGCAGATGCTGATGTGAAAGTTTTATCTGGGGGAGAAAGAAGAAGAGTTGCTTTAGCAAAACTTTTATTGCAACAACCAGATTTATTACTTCTAGATGAGCCAACTAACCATCTTGATGCAGAAAGTGTTTTATGGCTCGAACAGCATTTAGAAAAATATCCTGGAACTGTTGTAGCAATTACACACGATAGATATTTCTTAGACAACGTTGCTCAATGGATATTAGAACTTGATAGAGGTCATACCTATCCATATCAAGGAAATTATTCGACATATTTGGAAAAGAAACAAGAAAGATTAAAAGTTGAAGGTTTGAAAGATGCAAAGTTAAGAAAAAGACTTGAAGATGAATTGGAATGGGTCAGATCTAGCCCTAAAGCAAGACAAGCAAAATCAAAATCTAGATTAGAACGTTATGAAGAAATGGCAGCAGAAGCTGACAAAACCAAAAAATTAGATTTTGAAGAAATTCAAATACCACCTGGTCCAAGATTAGGAAATCAAGTTATTGAAGTGACAAATCTTTCTAAAGGTTTTGGAGACAAATTATTAATTGACAAATTATCTTTTACTCTGCCTCGAAATGGAATTGTTGGAATTATTGGTCCAAACGGAGTTGGAAAAACAACTCTTTTCAAAATGTTATTAGGAAACGAGAAGCCAGATTCTGGTGAAATAAAAATTGGCGATACCGTAAAAATTTCTTATGTAGATCAAGGAAGACTTGGAATAGATCCAAAGAAAACAGTTTGGGAAGTTGTTAGTGATGGACTAGATCACATAAAAGTTGGAAATATTGAAATTCCATCAAGAGCTTATGTTTCAACATTTGGATTCAAAGGTCCAGATCAACAAAAACCTGCAGGAGTTTTATCTGGAGGAGAAAGAAATCGTTTGAACTTAGCTTTAACACTTAAACAAGGTGGAAACGTTTTACTTCTAGATGAGCCTACAAATGATTTAGATGTTGAAACCTTAGCTAGTTTAGAAAAAGCACTCTTAGATTTTCCTGGTTGTGCAGTGGTAATTTCTCATGATCGTATGTTTTTAGACAAAGTTGCAACTCACATGTTGGCTTACGAAGGCGATTCCCAATGGTTCTGGTTTGAAGGAAACTTTGATTCTTATGAGAAGAATAAAGTTGAAAGATTAGGACCAGAAGCTGCAAGACCTCACAGAACTACATATAGAAAATTAACTAGAAATTAAACGTGAAAATAAAATTTAGTTCTGATGAAGTTTTAAGTTTAAAAAATTTTTTAGAAAAACTAATTTTTTGGGATAAAAGAACTTTTTTAAGGATACAAATAAAAGGAAGTAACATTGGAATTTTTGGATCAACACCATTTAATTGCCTTGCTTTTATAGCTCTTCCTTTACAGGAAGAATACGCAGAAGAAGATTTGGTTGTTTCTTGTTCTGAAATTTTAAATCAATTAACTGATAAAAATAAGGAAATTAAATTAATAGATTCAAACAAAGTTGCACCTGAACTTGCACTTTTACCTCCGCAAGGTCCGTGGATGCCGGGAGAAAAAGGTATTGCAGGTGATGTCTTTCCCTTGGTTAAAGAAAGATTAAATCGATTAAAATCGCAAGTTGAGCCCTTGCAAATGTTACAAAGTGAAAAAAATAAAAATTCGGTTACAGAAGATGCATGGAATGAAAATTTATGGGGTGGAATTACTTTTGGAGCATTAAATGTTGCTGCAGGATTAGGAATGTTGTCTTTTCCTAATTCAAGAATTAATGCAGCAACTTGTCAGGGATGGAAAAGATTTGTAACCCCAAGTGGACAAGTATTTATTAGACCTTTGAAGGCTGTTAGAAATTTACTTTCCGTAGTTAAATAATTTCATCATTTCTGGTATTTACCATGGAATTTGCAGCCATTGATAAATAATTCCAGATTTTGGTTTCTAACTCAGAATTTAATTTTTGATTTTTTAAGGCACTTTGCATGTGTGTTAACCATGCATCTCTTGCTTTGAAATCTATTGCAAATGGCATATGTCTCATGCGTAATCTTGGATGACCTCTTTGTTCAGAATATGTTGAGGGTCCACCCCAATATTGCATTAAGAAAAGTGAAAGTCTCTCAATTGCTCCGTCAAAATCATCTTCTGGATACATCGGTCTTAGAATCGGGTCTTCTTTCACACCTTTATAAAAATCTGTAACTAAATTTATGAAAAAATTTTTGCCACCAAAATCTTCAAAATCAGATGACATTACTTATTTTCTTCAACAACTTTTTTAAGATTTTTTATCATTCCAGGAAATACAAAAACGTGAAATGGCGCAATTGCCCACCAATACATGTGCCCAGCTAGTCCCTTTGGATAAAAAATTGCGGTTTGAGTTAGTTTACTTTTTTGCTCATCTACTTGCTCAACTTTAAATTCAAGCCAAGCTTTGCCAGGCATTTTCATTTCAGCTCTAAGTCTTAATAAATTATTTGGAATTTTTTCTTCAACTCTCCAAAAATCTAAAGTCTCACCAACATTTAAATGAATCGGATCTCTTCTTCCTCTTCTTAATCCAACTCCGCCAACTATTCGATCAAGTATTCCTCTAATTTCCCAAGCCCAATCAAATGAAAAATATCCATTATTTCCACCAATAGATTCAACTGATTGCCAGACTTTTTCAGGTGATGAATTAATTTCTTTTATACGAATATCTTTATATAAAGTTCCACCCGACCACTCTGGATCACTTGGAAGTGGTTCACTTGGAATTCCTGGAATTGAAGCACTTGACCATCTAGTTGAAACTTGAGCTTCTCGTACACGCATTAGTGCCAGATCAACGGCTTTTTCAAAGTTAGTTAAACCTTCTTTGGGATCTGGTAAATATTTTTTAATTTCTGAATCATGACAAATAACTTCATTTATTAAACTTTTTACAAGTGGTCTTGCAATTGAACCTGGAACTGGAGTTACAAAACCTACCCAAAGACTTGAAAGTCTTGGAGTAAGTAAAGGAACCGGAATGATTATTCTTTTTCGAAGATCTGCCACCTTGGCATATCGATTCATCATTTCTTTATAAGTCAAAATATCTGGACCACCGATATCAAAAGCTTGATTCAAATTTTCAGTAATTCCGGCACTACCTACCAAGTAATACAAAACATCTCTTACTGCAATTGGTTGGATTCTTGTTTTAACCCATTTCGGGGTAACCATTATTGGAAGGCGCTCAGTTAAATATCTCAACATTTCAAAAGAGGCAGATCCAGATCCAATAACAACTCCAGCTCTTAATTCAATGGTTGGAACACCCGAGTTTCTTAAGATTTCTCCTGTAATTTTTCTTGATTCTAAATGTTGTGAAAGTTTTTGAGATGGAATTAATCCTCCCAAATAGATGATTCGTTTTACATCATTTGCTTTAGCTGAGTCAGCAAATATCTGTGCCATTCTGGTTTCAATATCTACAAATTCATTACCTTTATTTAATGCATGCAAAAGATAGTAAGCAACGTCAACATCTTTCATCGCTTTTGAAACATCTTCTGAATTTAAAGCATCACCTGAAATTATTTCAACTTTTGAATACCAAGGTAAATCTCTTAATCGATCTGGAAATCTTGCGAATACTTTTACTTTGTATCCGACATTGAGTAATTCTCGAATTAATCTTCCACCAATATAGCCAGTTGATCCTGTCACTAGACAAGTGGCATTTTCACCATTTGGCTTTTTTCTAATTTTTACTGACATTAAATCAACCATGACTTAATTTTGCCTGGTAACTGTATTTTTGGCTAATCGACTTAAGGTTTTTATCTCTGTGATGGATTATTTGGGTTCGGGTTTGTTGGAAATGGTCTAGCCAAAACTGGAACTCGAACATTTTCTCTGTCAAAAGCTACTTTTAGTTTTTCTCTAATTTCTCTAGCACTTTGCATCGGTTTATCTGGTGCAGTTTTTGCAGTAATACGAACAAAGACAGCATCACCTGAAACTTGCTCAACGCCAGCATACTGGGGTGCATCTAGAAGCATTCCTGAAAAAGCTGGATCATCCAACATTTCTTTTCCAACTCGTTCAATTATTACTCTAATTTTTTCTAAATCTTCGTCGTATGCAATTGGTACATCAACAACTGCAACTGTCCAACCTTGACTTCTATTTGCAACTCTAAGGATTTCTCCATTTCGTACATACCAAACAACACCACTCATATCTCTTAATCGAGTTACTCGTAAGTCAACTTCTTCAACAGTTCCAATTGCAGGTCCTAAATCAACAACGTCACCAACTCCATATTGATCTTCTAAAATTATAAAAATTCCTGCCAGAAAATCTTTAATTAAAGTTTGCGCACCAAAACCTAAAGCCACACCAGCAACTCCAGCACTTGCTAAAAGCGGTGCAACATTAATTCCTAGAACACTTAATGCACTCATAATTGCAACAGTCCAAATCACGATAGTTGCAGTGCTACTAAAAAGCTGTCCAATAGCTTTTACCCTTTGGACGGTTCTTTGCTGCATCACCATTGCTGATAATTCAGCAGTGTTGTCGGCAACTTTCTTATATTGAGGAGCTTTATCGTTTGCTCGTTTTATTGCCCCTTTAACAAATCTTGCAATAGAGATTCTGACGATTGCATTAAGAAGGAGAGCGAAAAGTAAAATAAAAAAAACTTGGATCGGCACACTAGATAAATACTCAGTAATTTTTTCAAGCAGAGAATTTTGATTTTTAAACATGTAACTAAGATTACTCTTGCTCTGAATTGCTCATAAATAAGACTTCGCAGTAAAGTAAGAAATATGAGATTTCGCAGAAAAATTACCCAGATTGTCTCACTTACATTTTTTCAAGCACTATTTTTTCTTGAACCAGCGTTTGCTGTTTTTAGAGATGACGGAGATGAACCAGGAAATCCGTTATCAGGTTTTTCTTCAATACTGATTTTTATCGGAGTACCTTTATTAGTTGTTGCCATAATTTCTTTAGCAATTCTTGCACCGCAATGGACCAGAAAAGCAAAATTAGAATCAGGATTTGTTTCCCATAATGAAAAATGGTGGCTAAATGGCCCAGGTAATGAAGCACATGATTTAGATTTTGTAGAAATTGATGAAAAACTTGGAAAGTTAACACCGAAAGTAGGTGGGGTAAGTGCGAAGTGGTGATTTCTTTACTCAAGATGAACAAAATCAAATTGCAAAGTCAATTGCGATAGCAGAGGAATCAAGTGAATTAAATTTCAGTCTTTATGTTGGCGAGTTAGAAGAAGCAAGAAAAGAAGCGATTAAATTACATGCTTTGCTTGAAAATAACTCTCATACAGTGCTTGTTTGTGTTGATTTGCAAAATCATGCGATAGAAATTGTTACAGGTAATTATGCTTCAACTCTGGTTGATGATCAGGCGTGCAAACTTGCTGCAGTCTCCATGGCAAATGCGTTTGCTAATAGTGATTTTGTTGGTGGGCTTATTCAAGGATTTGCAGTTTTAGGTTCACATGCCTATAAACCAAAATCTTTAACTGACTTTTAATTTATTTTATCTGCGTTTTGAGCTTTTAATGCCCGAGCTAAAGAGTCTCTTTGTTCAATAATTATTCTTCGCGCACCAACTGCTAACTCTTTATTTTTTTCTAAGAATTCATCACATTTTTTTATTACATCCAGATTAATATTTGTGCTTGGGAATAGTCCTGTAACTAATGATTGTCCAATTTCATGAGTTCGAGCATTCCAAAGGGATGAAACTGAATCAAAGTATTTGTCTACAAAGTTTTTTAATACATCTTCATGATCCATATATGAAATTCCTGCAAGAATTGAATGCAATTCGGAATTTGTTAAATTTTCATTATTAATTACTTGTTCCCATGCTTTTTGTTTCGCATCTAAACTTGGCATCGCAGCTTTTGCCCCTGCTGCATGTTCTCTTCCCATCACAGTGTCATCTTTTTTTAATTCTTCAGCAATTTCTTTTTCTCCGCGCTTGCCCACAACAACTAGTCTTCGAAGTAATGCCCAGCGAAGATCTGTATCAACAACTAAACCTTCAATTTTCTCAGTTCCGTCTAAAATTTGAGCAACTTTGTTAATTTGTTCTTCAGTTGTTGCAACAGCGCTAAAAGTTCTTAACAATGCTAATTGTCTATCAGAACCAGGTTTTGCCAAGTTAATTAATTTTTCTAATCCAGTTGCAAGTTTTATATTGTAATTTTTTCTGTTTTTTCGATCAGCGAACACATCGATCGCACTTCTGCATTGCATGAGTACTTGTTGAACTAAACCAATATCAGTTTCTTTTTCAATGCCTGCTAAAACTAAATCTAGATATTTACCTGTTCCAACTTCTGCATCCCGGACCATATCCCAAACTGCGCCCCAAATGAGAGCTCTCGATAAAGATGATTCGATTGATGCTATTTCTTTTGTAGCAGTATTTAAAGAATGTGAATCTAATCTAATTTTTGCATAGGTTAAATCATCATCATTTATTAAAAGTAAATCCGGTCTCTTTGTTCCAACCAACTCTTTAATTTCTGTTTGTCCACCGACAACATCTACTTCAATTCTTTTTGTTCTAACTAATTTATTTTCTTGTTTTTCATAAACACCAAGAGCTAATCGATGAGGTCTTAAAACAGGATCAAGTCCAGGAGGAGAACTTGGTGGCTCTTGGTTAATTAATAACTTAGTTATCAAATTATTTTCATCAACTTCAATATCTGGCCTTAAAAGCGTTGCGCCTGAAGATTCCAACCAAATTTTTGACCAACTATCAAGTTCTCTTCCAGATGAAATAGATAATTCATTTAGTAAATCTTTAAGTTCAGTATTTTTCCAAGCATGTTTTTCAAAATAGTTTTTTAATCCTTTTAAGAAATTCTCTTCTCCAACCCATGCAACTAGTTGTCTTAAAGCAGAAGCACCTTTGGCATATGTAATGCCATCAAAATTTTCATAAACTGAATCTAAATCTGGCATGTTTGCAGCTATGGGATGTGTGGAAGGTAATTGATCTTGTCGATATGCCCAAGCTTTTCTTTGAACATGAAATAAAGTCCAAGCTTCGTTGTATTTGGTTGCACCAGAACTTGCCCAATGGGCAGCCCATTCTGCAAATGACTCATTAAGCCATAAGTCATTCCACCATTTCATGGTTACTAAATCTCCAAACCACATGTGCGCTAACTCATGCAAAATTGTGTTTGCTCTTGATTCATAGGCAGTTCTAGTAGTACGAGATCTGAAAATATATTCATCTCTAAAAGTCACACAACCAACATTTTCCATTGCACCTGCATTAAATTCTGGTACAAAAACTTGATCATATTTTTTAAAGGGATAACCAATTTGAAATTTTTCTTCAAACCATTTAAAACCTTGTTTAGTTACTTCAAAAATTTCTTCATGATCTAAATGTTGAGAAAGAGAAGGTCTGACAAAAATTGCAAGTGGGTATTTTCCAAATTTTCCTTCATAAATATCTGTCTTTTTTGCATATGGGCCAGCACAAATCGCATATAGATATGAAGACATTTTTGGGGTTTGATTAAAAGTCCAAATTGAGAAATTATCTTCAATATTTTTTGGTGCTGGAGTTTCAGTGTTACTGATCACTGTCCATTTAGTTGGAGCTTTAACAGTTAAGTTCAACACTCCTTTGATATCAGGTTGCTCGAATACAGGAAATACTCTTCTGCAATCTGGAACTTCAAATTGAGTGTAAATATAAACTTCATTATCAACAGGATCAATATGACGATGTAATCCTTCTCCTGTGTTCATGTATGAGCATTGAGCTTTAATTTTTAACTTATTTTCCGGTTTTAAATTTCTTAATTGAATTCGAGTTCCATTGAATACTTCTTTTACATTTAACTCTTCACCGTTTAGCCATACAGATTCAACAAGGGGAGAGACTAAATCAATCCAAGTATTTGAATTTTCTTGAGCTTTAAAATCGATTGAGGCAAAACAGGAAAAAGTCTCACCTTTGCCGTCTAATTCAAGGCTTACTGTGTAAACAGGATCACTCACTAAACCGGCTCTTTGAATCGCCTCGTTACGAGTGATATTTAAATCTTTGCTCAATTCAACCTCTACTAATAAAGTATGTAGAGCAATCTTGGCACGAGCCTTTTTGCCTTGGCATAGGCTGGTTCAAGAAAGTCACAAACTTAATTAAGGATTCAAATGACCACAAACGCAAAATTCTGGTTCGACCCATCTTGTCCATGGGCTTGGATGACTTCACGTTGGATTTTAAATGTTGCATCACAAAAACAAATAAATGTTGAATGGAAAATTTTTAGCTTAGGGGTTTTAAATGAAGGAAGAGATTTAAAACCTGATTATCGAGAAAGAATTGATAAAACTTGGGGACCTGTAAGAGTATTAGCTGCTGCAAAAAGAGCGAAGGGTTCAGAAATTTTACTTCCTCTTTACACTGCAATTGGTGCATTATTTCATCCTGGTGCAAGACCAGTTGCAAAAGAAACAGTTTTAGAAGCTTTAAAAAGCATTAATTTAGATGAGTCATTAATTGATGCTTATGACAATCTCGAATTTGATCAAGACTTAAGAGATTCCACCAAAGAAGCACTTGATCTTGTGGGAAGTGATGTGGGAACACCTGTAATTTCAGTTGAAGGTGTGGCATTTTTTGGTCCCGTAATTACCCCAGCACCAAAAGGTGAGGATGCAGTAAAACTTTGGGATGCAGTGGTAGCAGCTGCAAGTGTTCCAGGATTTTTTGAATTAAAAAGAACAAGAACTGCACGACCTATATTTGATTAATATGAAAATAAATATAGGTTGCGATCATGCTGGTTTTGAAGTAAAAGAAAAACTAGTTAGTTATTTAAAAGAAAAAAATCATGAAGTAATTGATCATGGCGCACACATATACGATGCGCAAGATGATTATCCACTTTTTTGTTTCCTGGCAGCACAAAATACTGCCAAGGACGAAACTTCATTAGGAATTGTTCTAGGTGGTTCTGGAAATGGTGAGCAAATTGCAGCAAACAAAATTAAAGGAGTAAGAGCAGCACTTGCTTGGAATGCTGATACAGCCAAACTTGCTCGCGAGCATAACAACGCAAATGTAATTGGCATAGGTGCACGCATGCATACATTTGAAGAAATAACAAAAATTGTTGATGCTTTTATAAATACAAAGTTTTCAAATGATGAAAGACACATTCGTAGAATTAATCAATTAAGTGATATGGAAACTCACGCAAAGTTACCGAATAAATAGAGAATTTGGAGCGGGTGACGGGAATCGAACCCGCATATCCAGCTTGGAAGGCTGGAACTCTAGCCATTGAGCTACACCCGCAAATATTTGTAAGTTCATCTTAGGTTTTCACTAATTCTGAACCTGATGGCAGACTCAATTATTGTTAACAACTACGATTGAAAAGCGCTCGCGGGGCGTAGCGTAGTGGCTAGCGCGCCTGCTTTGGGAGCAGGAGATCGGGAGTTCGAATCTCCCCGCCCCGACAGAAAACTAATTCAAGGAGACTAATTATTAAAGTAACAAGCACGATTGAAAATTTAACGCCAACAAGAATTAAAGTTTCAATACAAGTTCCTTTTAATGAATTAAAACCAAGTCTTGATTCTGCTTACCAAAAAATTGCTAGCCAAATAAGTGTTCCAGGTTTTAGAAAAGGAAAAGTTCCTAACAAAATAATTGATCAACGAGTAGGACGCCCAGCCGTTTTGCAAGAAGCAGTTAATGAGGCAGTTCCAAGAGCCTATGCAGAAGCTTTGAAAGATAAAAAGTTTTACCCAATTGGAAAACCTGAAGTTGACGTTCAAGAATTAGCAGAAGACAAAGATTTTGTATTTTCAGCTGAAGTTGATGTTAGACCTGAATTTGAACTACCAACATATAGAGGCTTAAAAGTAACGGTTGATAAACCAAGAGAGATAAAAGATGATGTGGAAAAAGAATTAGAAGATTTAAGAAATAGATTTTCTACATTAAGTGCAGTAGAAAGAGCTGCTCAAGATAAAGATGTTGTAATTCTTGACATAGTTGGTAAAAAAGATGAAACCCAAGTTAATCAATATTCAGGTCAAGCACTTGCCTACACAATTGGATCAAATGGATTAGTACCAGGTGCAGATGAAGCATTAAGAGGCAAGAAAGCTTCTGAGAAAGTTGATTTTGAATTTAAACCCGAAGATGGACCTTTTAAAGATGAATCCATAAAGCTTGAAATAACCATTAATACTGTTAATGAAAAAGTTTTACCTGAGGCAGATGACGAATTTGCAAAAATGTCAAGTGAATTTGACACCCTTTCAGAATTAAAGAAAAGTTTGGAAGAAAAAGTTAAAAATTCAAGAGTAATTGAACAGACTTATCTTGCCCGAGACAAAGTTTCTGATGAACTTGTAAAACTCATGGAAAAAGTTCCATTGCCAGAAAACGCAATTCAAGCAGAAATTGATGCTCATTTTAAAGATGGACATGGAGATGACGCTCATAAACAAGAAGTTGAAAAAAATACAAGAAGATCAATGCAATCTCAATTTATTTTGGATCGAATATCTGAAGTCGAAAATATAGGTGTGACAGATGCAGATCTTTCAGAGTGGATAACTCAAAACGCAATTCAATATCGAATGGAACCCAAAACATTCGCAGATGCTCTAGTTAGATCTGGTGAAATTAATTTGGTCATGGGTGAAATCAGAAGAAGTAAAGCTCTAACCCTTGTTTTGACGGAAGCAGAAGTCAAAGATACTGATGGTAATTCAGTTGATGTCGCAAGTGTTTTAAAACCTTTTACTGAGCCAGAGGAATAATTTTTCCCTCATAGCGAACATCCATGCTTTCAAGATGAGAATTCTTGCAATACAGGTTAAGGTCGAAGTAACAAGAAAATAGGAGAGTTAAAGTATCGTGTTCGGGGATGAGCAAATGCGAAATCCAAGTGGTCCAGGAAGTTATGACGACCAAATATTTCAAAGACTTTTAAAAGAAAGAATCATTTTTTTAGGAACTCAAGTTGAAGATTCTGTGGCAAATATGCTCACCGCACAATTACTTGTTCTAGCAGCAGAAGATCCTGAAAAAGATATTTATCTTTATATAAATTCTCCAGGTGGATCAATTTCTGCAGGCATGGCAATTTATGACACCATGCAATACATTCCAAACGATGTAGCAACAGTTGCAATGGGCTTAGCTGCATCAATGGGTCAATTTTTGCTATCAGCAGGTGCAAAAGGAAAAAGATATGCACTTCCACACGCAAGAATTATGATGCACCAACCATCAGGTGGAATTGGCGGAACAGCATCAGATATAAAAATTCAAGCTGAACAAATGCTTCACATTAAGAAACAAATGGCCAGGTTAATTGCTGAGCACACTGGTCAAAAAATGGAGCAAATAGAAAAAGATTCAGATCGTGATCGTTGGTTTACAGCTGATGAAGCTAAAGAGTATGGATTTGTTGACAAAGTTGTTAGATCAGCTAGTGATGTCACTGGCCATGGGGGAACAAGATAAATGAAATTTGAATCAAAATTAAATTCAAAACTAAACCCTCAATCTCGCTACATCTTGCCAGAATTTAGAGAAAGAACTGCAAATGGTGAAAGAGTTCATAATCCTTACACCAAATTGTTTGAAGAAAGAATTATTTTCTTAGGTGTTCAAATTGATGATGCCTCAGCAGATGATGTGATGGCTCAGTTACTAGTTTTAGAATCTTTAGATCCAGAACGTGATATTTCAATGTATATAAATTCACCTGGTGGTTCATACACTGCAATGACTGCAATTTATGACACCATGCAATTTATAAAGCCTCAAATACAAACTATTTGTTTAGGACAAGCTGCAAGTGCAGCTGCAGTAATTCTTGCTGCAGGAAGTCCTGGAAAAAGATTTGCATTACCTCACGCAAGAATTTTGATTCATCAACCTTATACAGAAGGTGGCGGTCAAGGTTCTGATATTGAAATTCAAGCAAATGAAATTTTGAGAATGCGATCAGAGATGGAAGGAATTCTGGCCAAACATACTGGTAAAAAGTTGGCAGACATTCAAAAAGATATTGAACGCGACAAAATATTGACGGCAGAAGATGCTCAAAAATATGGCGTCATTGACCAAGTCATCAGTTCAAGAAAGATTTCAATTTAATTTTTGTTCGCTCTTTGTGAACAATTTGTTAATACTGTGACAAATGTACTCAATTTTGTGGGTGCTTCAAGGTAACGTTTCTTTCAATCACCATAAATAGGAGCATTAATTTGGCACGCTTAGGCGAAGGCACTGATCCATTAAAGTGTTCATTTTGTGGAAAAGGCCAAAAACAAGTAAAAAAATTAATTGCCGGTCCTGGTGTTTATATTTGCGATGAATGCATTGAACTTTGCAATGAAATTATTGATGAAGAATTACAAGAAACTACAGATTTACCATTTGATGAATTACCAAAACCAAAAGAGATTTATCAATTTTTAGATAACTATGTAATAGGGCAAGAACATGCAAAAAAGGCATTATCGGTTGCTGTTTACAACCACTACAAAAGAGTTCAAGCTGGCGCAAGTGATAGACCAAAAGATGATGCAGTTGAACTTGCTAAATCAAATATTTTATTACTTGGACCAACTGGTTCTGGTAAAACACTTTTAGCTCAAACACTTGCAAGATTATTAAATGTGCCATTTGCAATTGCTGATGCAACAGCATTAACCGAAGCTGGATATGTTGGTGAAGATGTTGAAAATATTTTATTAAAACTAATACAAGCAGCTGATTACGATGTGAAAAAAGCAGAAACTGGCATTATTTATATTGATGAAATAGATAAAATTGCAAGAAAAAGTGAAAATCCTTCTATCACTAGAGATGTAAGTGGGGAAGGTGTCCAACAAGCATTATTAAAAATTTTAGAAGGAACAACAGCTTCAGTTCCTCCGCAAGGTGGAAGAAAGCATCCTCATCAAGAATTTATCCAAATTGATACCAGCAATGTTTTGTTTATTGTTGGTGGAGCTTTTGCTGGCTTAGATAAAATTATTGAGTCAAGAATAGGTAAAAAATCTTTAGGTTTTACGGCAGAAATTAATGATGTCGATAACACAAATCCTGGAGATATTTTTGGAAAAGTTATGCCAGAAGATTTATTAAAGTTTGGCATGATCCCAGAATTTATTGGCAGACTTCCAGTTGTGACAAGTGTTACTGCATTATCTGAAGAAGCTTTAATGCAAGTTTTAGTTAAACCAAAAAATGCTTTGGTTAGACAGTATGAAAGATTATTTGGTTTAGACAATGTTGAATTAGAAATTACTGAAGATGCTTTAAGAGCAGTTGCAGAATTGGCTCACTTACGAGGCACTGGAGCACGTGGATTAAGAGCAATCATGGAAGAAGTTTTGTTAAACGTTATGTATGACATTCCAAGTAGGAAAGATATTGGAAAAGTGGTAGTAAATCGTGACACAGTGTTAGAAAATGTAAATCCAACTTTGGTGCCACGAAAAGAATTACCTGAACAACCTGAAGAAAAGTCTGCTTAAGCTAATTTGATATTGAGTTTTAGTTCGTTTTCTTGATTGTTGTATTTTAAATTCTTTATGTTTCCTGCAGCAATTAAATCTTTTTCCGATTTTTTAATGATTTCTATTTCTTCGTTTTTTGTCTTAATTTCTAATTCTAAAACTTCTGCTTTCATAGAAAGTTGCTTTTCAGTTTTAGCTTTTCTAATTTCTGCTAATACCTTTGTTACTAATTCAAGATTTTCAATACCTATTGATTTATTGGCAGAAATTTCTTCAGGTTTTGGCCAGGTTTGATTGTGAACTGAACCTTTTTGCCACCAAGACCAGACTTCCTCACTAACAAATGGAACAAATGGAGCAAAAAGTTTTAAAAGGGTATGAATAGTTATACCCAGGGCAGCTTTTGCAGAATTTGCTGATTCTTCACCTTGCTTGCCGTATGTTCTTTCCTTAACAAGTTCAACGTAGTCATCCGTGAAAGACCAAAAGAAAGATTCAGTTACTTCTAATGCTTTGGTGTAGTCATATTTTTCAAATGCTTTAGTAGCAGAGTCAACAACTTGAGCTAATTTATTTAATAAGGCATGATCTGCTTCAAGTTTTACATCTTCTTTATTTAATGTGGCATTTAAACTCAAAGCAAATTTACTTGCGTTAAGAATTTTTACCGCTAATCTTTTTCCAATTTTCATTTGACCGGTGTCAAATGCGGTATCTGTACCTGGTCTTCCCATCGCAGCCCAATATCTCACAGCATCGGATCCATATTCTTTTAATAAATCAATTGGAGTAACCACATTTCCTTTTGACTTACTCATCTTTTTTCTATCCGGATCTAAGATCCAGCCACTAATGCTGGTGTTTTTCCAAGGAAGTGAATTTTCTTCTAAATGACTTCTGACAACTGTCGAAAATAGCCAAGTTCTAATAATTTCATGTGATTGCGGTCTTAAATCCATTGGAAAAATTTTGTTAAACAATTCGTTATCTATTCCCCAAGATCCAGCAATTTGCGGTGTTAATGAAGAAGTTGCCCAAGTATCCATCACATCTGGATCTCCCATAAATCCATTTGGCTTATTTCTTTTCGATTCATCAAATCCTTCAGGGCAATCACTTTGAGGATCAATTGGTAATTGATTTTCATTAGGAATCAAAATTTGATCGTAAATTGGATTTGCATTTTCATCTAATTTGTACCAAATGGGAAGTGGTACGCCAAAAAATCTTTGTCTAGAAATTAACCAATCTCCATTTAGTCCTTCTACCCAGTTTTGGTATCTGACTTTCATGTAATCTGGATGCCAACTTAATTCATTTCCTCGAGATAAGAGTTGATTTCTCAAATCTTTATCTCGACCACCATTTTTTATGTACCACTGTCTTGTAGTAACAATTTCTAATGGTTTATCTCCCTTTTCAAAAAATTTAACAGCATGAGTAATTGGTTTTGGTTCCCCGATAAGTTGATTTGTTTTCTTTAATTCTTCAACCAATATTTCTCTAGTTGTGTGTGAAGTTTTTCCAATTATTTTAGAAAAAATTTCTTTAGCTTTTTCTGTTTGTATCCATTCTGGAGTTTCATTTTGAATTTTTCCATCCCAGCCAATTAAACCTCTAGTTGGTAAGTTAAATTCTCTCCACCAAACAACATCTGTGACATCACCAAAAGTACAGATCATGGCAATGCCGCTACCTTTTTCTGGATCCGCTAAATGATGAGCTACGACGGGAACTTTAACTTCAAAAAGTGGAGTGGTTACATTTTTTCCAAAGAGAGATTTATATCTTTCATCTTCTGGATTGGCAACTAATGCAACACAACTTGGTAAAAGTTCTGGACGAGTAGTTTCAATAAAAACATCTGAGCCATCTTCTTTTTTAAAGGCGATTTTGTGAAAAGCCCCTGGTCTTTCTCTATCTTCTAATTCTGCTTGAGCAACAGCAGTTCTAAAAGTTACATCCCAAAGAGTTGGAGCTTCTGCTTGATAGGCTTCGCCTCTATTTAAATTATTTAAGAATGCTTTTTGGGAAACAAATCTAGCTCTTTTATCGATAGTTTGATATGTGTAATTCCAGTCGATTGATAAGCCTAATGTTTGAAAAAGTGATTCAAAAACTTTCTCGTCTTCTAAAGTTAGTTTTTCGCATAATTCAACAAAGTTTTTTCTTGATATGGGAATTTGTTTTTCTGAAGGTTCTTTAGGAGGTTGAAAATTAGGATCATAAGCAAGTGATGGATCACATCTGACACCAAAATAGTTTTGAACTCTTCTTTCAGTCGGCAAACCATTGTCATCCCAGCCGATTGGGTAGAAAACTTTTTTGCCAATCATTCTTTGATAACGAGCAATTAAATCCGTGTGGGTGTAAGAAAAAACGTGTCCAACGTGCAATGAACCACTCACAGTTGGTGGAGGAGTATCGATGGCGTAAACAGAACTTTTGTCGCAATTTTTATCGAATCCAAAGGTGTTGTTATTTACCCAGGAATTTCCCCATTTTTCCTCCAAACCTTCCAACGATGGTTTTTCAGGAACTTGAGGGTAAATTGCAGAATCACTCATGGATGCAATCTTATGCAATACATAGTATTTAATTAATGATGGTCAATTTAGACGCAGTTTCAGCACTTTCTAATCGTTTTCCTGAAAACAAAATTAATCCTTCTCTAGATCGAATTTTGATGGCAATGGACTTGATGGGTCAGCCTCAAAATAATTTTAAAACTATCCACATAGCTGGAACCAACGGAAAAACTAGCACTTCTCGAATGATTGAAAGATTACTTCGCTCACTTGATTTAAAAACTGGACTTTTTATAAGTCCTCATTTAATTCATCCTCGCGAAAGAATTGAAATTAATGGTCAAATTATTTCTGAAATAAGATTTCAAGAAATATTTGACGAAGTAAATCCATATATTGAAATAATTGATCAAAAATTTCAAGATTCTCCAATGACATTTTTTGAAGTTTTAACTGCGATGGGTTTCTTAGCTTTTTCTGATGAACCAATTGACGTTTTATCATTAGAAGTTGGTATGGGAGGTCGTTGGGATTCTACTAATGTAGTCACACCAGAAGTTTCTGTAATAACTTCAATTGGGCTTGATCATCAAGAATTTTTAGGTTCAAGTATCAAAGAAATTGCTAATGAAAAAGCTGGGATCATAAAAGAAAATATTCCAGTTGTTATCTCAACACAAGTAAAAGATGCAAATCAAGTATTAAACGAAGTTGCTGCAAATAAAAATAGTCCAATACTCAGAGAAAGTATTGAATTTGATGTATTAGAAAGAACTGTTGGTATTGGGGGACAACAATTAAATATCGCAACTCCTCTTGGAACATATCAAGATTTATTTTTACCTCTTTATGGAAAATTTCAAGCATCAAATGCCGCATGCGCTTTAACTGCAGTTGAGACTTTTTTAGGGAAAAAACTTGAATCAGAACTTGTACAAGAAGCATTTGCTGAGTTTAAATCCCCAGCAAGATTACAAATAGTTAAAAGAAATCCGACCGTTTTAATAGATGCAGCACATAATATTTCGGGTGTACAAAATACTTTACAAGCAATATTAGAAACATTTAAATTTGAGAACAAAATATTAATTATTGGATTTATGAAAGATAAAGATATTGATGAAATGCTAAATTTGCTTAAGGGTTTTGCTCAAGACGTTGTTGTAACCGAAGCTAATACGGTTCGAGCAATTAGCTCAAAAGATTTACTTAACAAAGTAAATAGTATTGCTAATTTTTCTAAAGAAATTTTTGAGCAAAAGAATTCCAAAAATGCACTAGATTTAGCAGTAGAAATTGCAAAGAGAAAAAGTGGTTCAAGTGGTGTAATTGTGCTGGGTTCGATAGCTTTAGCTGGAGAAATTCTTCAGCACTCCAAATCAATTTAAGGATTTTATGAGAGCTTTAACTTCTGCAGTTGTTAGTTTTGAAATTTTGATTATTATTTTATTTATCCCAGCAGCATTACAAAATGATTCAATTAATAGCAGATTTATTATTTCTACTTCTATAGGTTTGATTATTTTTTCAATAATAATCCTGGGATTATTGAAAAAAAGAATTGGACTAATCTTTGGTTCTATTTTTCAAGTTATATTGATAGCTTTAGGATTTTTTGTAAACTGGATGTTTATTCTGGGTTTGATATTTTTAGGTTTGTGGGTAGCCTCAATAAAAATAGGCAAGAAAACAGATCAACTGAAGAGTTCAAATAAACCTAAAAAAGACTCAAAGTAGGATTAGTTAAAACGGTATCGAAGGGAATTTAATTGAGCGAGAGATCATTAGTTTTGATAAAACCAGACGGTGTTAAGCGTGGTTTAGTTGGTGAAGTGTTAAAAAGAATTGAAACTAAAGGTTGGAAAATCGTCGCTTTAGAAATGAAAAAATTGGACGAAAAAACTGCTGCTGCTCATTATGCAGAGCACGAGGGCAAACCATTTTTTAAAGATTTAGTTGCATTTATTACTTCCTCTGAATTAGTGGCTCTTGTTATTGAGGGTCCAAATGCAATTGCTGGGTGGAGACAAATGATGGGTGCAACAAATCCTGCAAATGCTCAGCCTGGAACTATCCGAGGAGATTTTGCAACCGAAACACAAAATAACGTCACTCATGGTTCTGATTCTCCAGAGTCAGCATCCAGAGAGATTGCTTTATTCTTTCCAGGATTAAAGTAGTTTTACGTAATATAAGTAGAGAAGTAAACATCAAAGGAAAATTGTGGCTGGATTTAGTGGTGGTTTTTTAGGTCGTGACTTAGCAGTTGATTTAGGCACTGCAAATACTTTGGTTTACGAACGTGGTCGTGGAATTGTTTTGAATGAACCATCTGTTGTTGCTATAAATCAAAATACTGGCGGCATTGTTGCAGTCGGTGCAGAAGCAAAAAGAATGGTCGGAAGAACTCCAGGAAACATTGTTGCCATTCGTCCATTAAAAGATGGGGTAATCGCAGATTTTGATACCACCGAAAGAATGCTTAGATATTTTATTCAAAAAGTTCACAAACGTAGATTTTTAGCAAAACCAAGAGTTGTAATTTGTGTTCCAAGTGGAATCACAGGTGTAGAACAACGTGCAGTAAAAGATGCAGGTTATGCAGCAGGGGCTAGAAAAGTTTACATAATTGAAGAACCAATGGCAGCTGCAATTGGAGCAGGATTACCAATACATGAACCAACAGGAAACATGGTTGTCGATATTGGTGGAGGAACTTCAGAAGTTGCTGTTATCTCATTAGGTGGTGTAGTTACTTCTTTATCCATTAGAACTGGTGGAGATGAACTGGATGATGCACTAGTTCAATTTGTTAAAAAAGAATATTCACTCATGCTTGGTGAACGAACTGCAGAAGAAATTAAAACCACAGTGGGAACCGCATTTCCAGTACCAGATGAATCATCAGCTGAATTAAGAGGAAGAGATTTAGTTACTGGTTTACCTAGAACAATTGTGGTAACTGCTGAAGAAATTAGAAGAGCTCTAGATGAACCTTTAACCAGAATTGTTGATGCTGTAAAAACTACTCTTGATAGAACTCCGCCAGAACTTTGTGGAGACATTATGGATCGAGGAATCGTATTAACTGGTGGTGGTGCATTACTTAAAGGCTTAGATGAAAGATTAAGACATGAAACCGGAATGCCAGTGATCATCGCCGAGCAACCTTTGAATTGTGTAGTAAATGGTTCAGGCAAATGCGTTGAAGAGTTCGAGGCTTTACAACAAGTATTGATCTCAGAACCACGCGCCTAATAGCATGATCGGCGGTTTGCCGTGAGAGATTCAACCAGATTAAGAACAGTTTTAGCGGTGCTACTACTTCTTTCATTTACTTTTGTAGCTCTTGAATTAAGAAGTTCTGGAAATGGTTTCACTAAATCATTAAGAGAATTTACTGCGAATTTAATTTCTCCTATCCAAGAATCTTCAAGTAATTTCACTAATTCCATTAAAAATTTTTCAAACACATGGAGTGAAATTAGAACTGCACGTAGTCAAGTAAAAGATTTGCAATCAGAAAATTTGATTCTTAAAGATGAATTAGCAAATTCTGAAGAGGATAGAAGAAGAGCAGCAGAGTTAGATGCGTTGCTTAAATTAGCAGGAATTGGAACTTTTGAAATAGTTCCAGCAAAAGTAATAGCGATTGGTTCAGCGCAAGATTATTCGTGGACAGTAACAATTGATGTTGGTTCCCAAGATGGAATTACAACTGATATGACAGTTTTAAATGGTCAAGGATTAGTTGGAAGAACCGTTTCAGTTGCAAATTCTTCTGCAACCGTGGCACTTCTTGCCGATCCATCGAGCAAAGTTGGAGCAAGAATTGGCGGAAAAGGTGAATTGGGTTTCATAGGTGGAACTGGATTACCAAGTGAACTTGAATTTGAACTATTTGATCCTATTGCCGAAATTAATAAAGGTGATCGCATAGTTACTTGGGGCTCAGAAAATGGCAGACCATTTGTGCCAGGTGTTCCAATTGGAGAAGTTATTTCGATTAAATCTTCACCTGGTTTATTAACAAAATCAGCTCGAGTCAGACCTTACGTTAAATTATCAACTCTTGATTTGGTCAGTGTTGTGGTTGAGCAACCAAGGATTGATCCAAGAGATTCTCTCTTGCCTCCTGCACCAATTACTCCAACTCCAAGTCCATCCATTTCGATTATTCCTAGTCCAAGTCCTAGTGTGGAATAAGAATGAATGCATATAAATATGTTGCTTTAGTATTTTCTATTCTTATAGCTGCTGTAATTCAGCCAACTTTTTTTGCAAAACTTTTTCTTCCTGGAGCGACTCCAGATATCTTAATTGTGGTTTTAACAAGTTGGGCTTTATTAAAAGGACCAGCAGTGGGGGCAATCGCAGGATTTTTTGCGGGTTTTTTAATTGATGTATTACCTCCAGGAGATCATTTAATGGGCATATCTTCAATATTTTTAACAATTATTGGTTATCTAGTTGGATATTTGAGCCAAAATCAAAGTAGATCATTTGTGCGACCATTAATCATTTCTGCATCGGTTGCAAATATTTTCTTTATTGTAAGAACTATTTGGTCAAACATCTCGGGAGCAGAATTTTCTTTGAACATTTTTGCTGTAAATTTTTTAACCCAAGGTTTTTATGCAGCTTTATTGGCAGTGTTTATTTATCCAGCAATTGGTCTGCTAGATAAAAAATTAGGTCCTATTTCAAGAGCAGAAGAATTAAGAGTTTAAATGCAAGATAAGACACATATTCGCTTAAAAGTATTACGAGCAATTTTACTGTCTTTGATGTTTACCTTAGTTGGAAGACTTTTTTATATTCAAATAACTTCAGGGGAAGATTTTCAACAAGCATCTCAACGAAATGCTTTCCGTGAGGTATTTACACCTTCTGTTCGAGGACTCATTTTGGATCAAGTTGGTAGACCAGTTGTTGCTAATAAATCAACTGTTGTAATTAGTGTTAATACAAGAATTCTTGAATCTTTTGAAGATAAAGGCCAATCTGTAATTTCTAAATTATCTTCTGTCTTAAATATTCCTGAAAATGAAATAAAAGATCGACTAACACCTTGCGGCACAAAAGGAGCAAAGAAGCCTCCCATTTGTTGGTCTGGTTCTTTGTTTCAACCAATTCCAGTTGCACAAGATGTAGATAACAAAATCGCTTTACAAATAATGGAACAAAGAAGTGATTTTCCAGGAGTTAGTGCTGAACTAAATGCTTTAAGAGAAATACCTAGACCTTTTGACGTAAATATGGCACACGTTATTGGTTATGTAGGTCCAGTTACTGATAAAGAAATAGATAAACAAAAAAAGGAAGGAATATCTTCTGATGACTTTGCTTTACAAAATAATGACAAAATTGGTAGAGCTGGAGTTGAAAGATATTACGATGCGTGGTTACGAGGAAAGCCTGGAGTAACTGTTTTAGCAGTTGATAAAGCTTCAAATATAAAAGGTGTAGTTAAAGAAATTGATCCTGATCCTGGTAAATATGTTGTTTTAAATATTGATGCAAAACTGCAATCTTTTGTTGAAGAGCAATTAGCTGCTGCGATTGAAAGAGCTCGATCAAAAAATTATGTTGGTGAATCAGGTGCAGCTGTTGTAGTGGATGTAACAAATGGTCACGTTTTAGCAATGGCAACTTATCCAAGTTATGATCCACGAATTTGGCTAGGTGGAATTACAAGTGAACAATTTGAAGCTTTATCAAATCCAAAATCAGGTGTTCCCTTAATTAGTAGAGCAACTCAAGGTTTATTTGCTCCTGCTTCAATTTTTAAAGTGATTTCAACAGCTGCTGCTGCAGAAAATGGCTTTGATTTAAACGATATTTACCAATGTCCACCTCAAATGGAAATAGGAAACAGAGTTTTTAGAAATTATGAATCAATTGGTTTTGGTGCGATTACTATGCAAAGAGCTTTAGAAGTATCTTGTGACACCGTTTACTACGACATTGCAAACAAATTATGGCTAAGAGACGGTGGATTAAATCCAGTAGAAAATCCTAAAGATGCCTTAGAAAAAATGTCTTTTGCATTTGGTTTAGGTTCAAAAAGCGGGATTGATTTGCCTGAAGATGTTAAAGGTCGTGTTGGGGGAAGGATCTTTAAAAAAGAATTTTGGGAAAAAAATCATGAAGTCTGGTGCGAAAGAGCAGAAAAAGGTTACCCAGAAGTAGCAGAAAAAGATGTAGAGCGAGCAAGAATGTTGCAAAAGTTTGCTGTTGAAAACTGCACAGAAGGTATGCGTTTTCGCGCAGGTGATGCTGTTAATACATCTATTGGACAAGGTGACACTGTTGTAACTCCTCTACAAATGGCAATGGTTTATGCCGCAATTGCAAACGGTGGCACAGTTTATGAACCTAGAGTTGTTAAAGCAATCATGAATCCAGATGGAACTATTGCTGAACAAATTAATTCAAAAGTAAAAAGTAAATTACCAATTTCTGATGCGACTTTAAAATATATTCAAAAGTCACTAGTAGGAGTAACTATTTCTGGTACTGGTGCGCCACCTTTTATTGGTTTTCCACTATCTAGAATTCCTGTTGCGACAAAAACGGGAACTGGTGAAGTTTTAGGTAAACAATCAACTTCTTGGTTTGCAAGCTATGCACCTGCAGATGATCCAAAATATGCTGTGGTGATGATGGTTGCTCAAGGAGGAACTGGCTCTGGAACTTCTGCTCCAAGTGTAAGAAGAATTTATGAAGAAATATTTGGAGTAAGAGGAAACACAATTGATCCTGCTTCAAGCATCTTATTTGGTGGTGCTCCAAATAATTCATTACCAAAAATTAGACCTGATGGATTACCTGATTTTCCAGAGATCGATAATTTATTAAATCCAAGTCCATCACCCTCAATTTCTAATTTAAGTATTACGAAAGCATCACCATGAGTTACTTATCAATAGATAAATCAAAAGCGATCAAAAAAAATAGAGTTAATGATTCATTTTTTATTGGCTATGACTGGGTTTTAATCACTAGTGCATTATTACTTTCAGTAATTGGGGCTGCACTTGTTTATTCTGCTTCAAATCAAAGATTACAAGATGCAGGTCTTCCAACAGATTTTTATCTTCAAAGACATATTTTTAATTTAATCCTGGGTTTAATTTTAGGTTTAATTGTCTCTAGATTTTCATTTAGAACTGCAAGAGCCTATGCAATTATTATTTATGGATTTGCAGTAATTGGATTAATGCTGGTATTAATTCCAGGAATCGGAAAATCGCAAGGCGGCGCCCAAGCTTGGCTTGCCCTTCCTGGAGGATTTACTTTTCAGCCAAGTGAATTTACTAAAGTCGCACTTATAACACTTCTTGCAATGGTTTTAACTGAAAGAAGAGATTCAGAATTAGTTCCACATGACAAAGACGTTTTACTTGGTTTATCTTTAGCAGGTATTCCAGCTCTTTTAGTTTTACTTCAAAATGATTTTGGAACTGTGATGATAATTGGAGCAACTTTACTTACAGTTTTAGTTGCATCAGGAACAAAACTACGTTGGGTAGTTGGTTCTTTATTTGCGGTTTTAATTGGAGGATATGTTGCTTCGCAACTTAATTTCATTAAAGATTATCAATTAAAAAGATTAGCCACATTCGTTGATCCAACACTTGATCCATTAGGTGCTGGATATAACACCTTACAAGCAAAAATTGCGATTGGCTCGGGTGGATGGTTTGGGCAAGGTTATTTAAATGGTCCACAAACACAAGGTAAATATGTTCCAGCCCAAAGAACTGATTTTATTTTTACAGTCGCAGGAGAGGAATTAGGATTTTTTGGTGCAACTTTAGTTATCCTCTTAATGGGTTTAATTTTGTATCGATTATCAAAAATTGCGTTAAAGGCACCAGACAGATTTGGTCGATTAACTGCTGTTGGTGTTGCGGGGTGGTTTGCTATTCAATCGTTTGAAAATATTGGAATGAATTTAGGAATCATGCCTGTTACAGGAGTTCCTCTTCCTTTTGTGTCTTATGGTGGTTCTTCCATGTTTGTCTCATGGATGGCTATTGGATTAGCTGTGGCAATTGGACGAGAAATTGATGATCGAGTCACGCCAATAATTCGCTAATTTGGGCTTAAATCCTCTTTTTCCACTCGTACTTGAGGCGTCTTTGAGAAAATAGGTATCTAACTTGTGAGATACTTTAAGTAACTGGTTAAACACCTGGTCAAATCCAAGGTCAAAACAACCAAAAAAGACTTAGCCGAGCAGCGGTGCTCGGAAGAACTAAAAATGAGATTTGCGCAGTGCCAAATTGGTAATAAAACCAAATTTATTTGAAGTTCTAAACAAAAGACCTTAAGAAACTTTGAGGTTTGAATTTAATTATTTGAACCAAACAGTTTTACCAACACAAACGAAATGTGTGGGTAAACAAGCTTAATAAGCATTGCTTATCTGCACTTAAAAGATTTAGGAGTAAAGCCATTATGGCTGACGAAGAAAAACCATCCTTGCGTAAGCGTTTTCGCATAGCAACATTTTCAGCATCGGAAGATTCACCAACTCCAGTTGTGGAAACTCCCGTTGGTTCCCCTTCAGTTGCATTTCAACAAGCAGTTGTTCCACCAAGAAATCCTGGAGCTGGAAAACCTGAATCTGAAAATAAAGAAGAACGTGGTCTTTTAAGACGTGCTCGCGGTGTCAGAAGAAGACGTGGCAATGAAGATGAAGTTGAAAGTGAAACAAAAGAAAATAATTTTTCAAAAGAAGAAGATTCAACAGAAGCCACTCATAGAAGAGTAAGAAAAAGAGTAAGAGCAAACGATGTTAATGCGGAAGAAGTTGCTGCAGAAGATCCAAACACTGTGGTGCGAGTTCGTGCTCCAAGAGAAAGAACTTCAAACAGATCTTCAACAAGAATTGATGCCAAACGTCAAAGAAGAAAAGATGGTCGTGACTCTGGCAGAAGAAGAACACCAGTATTAACTGAAGCTGAATTTTTAGCTCGACGTGAAAGTGTTGATCGAGTAATGGTTGTTCGACAAAATTTAGATCGAATTCAAATTGCGGTTTTAGAAGACAACATGTTGGTTGAACATTATGTTTCTCGCGGCCAATCTGCTTCCTTAATTGGAAATGTTTACTTAGGAAAAGTTCAAAATGTTTTGCCAAGTATGGAAGCTGCATTTATTGATATTGGACGTGGCAGAAACGGTGTCCTTTATGCAGGTGAAGTTAATTGGGATGCAGCAGGTCTTGATGGTCAACCAAAAAGAATTGAACTTGCCTTAAAAACTAATGATTCAGTTTTAGTTCAAGTTACAAAAGATCCAGTTGGACAAAAAGGTGCAAGATTAACTAGCCAAATTTCTCTACCAGGTCGCTATCTTGTTTATGTTCCAGATGGTTCAGTTACTGGAATAAGTAGAAAACTTCCTGATGTTGAAAGAACTAGATTAAAAAGAATTTTAAGAAATATAGTTCCTGAAGGTGCTGGAGTTATTGTTCGAACAGCTGCAGAAGGCGCGACTGAAGAGCAATTACAAAAAGATGTCGCAAGACTTCAAGCTCAATGGGAAAATATTCAAAATAAAACAAAAGACAGTAGCCCTGCTTCATTGCTTTATTCTGAACCAGATTTAGCTATTCGAGTTGTTAGAGATATTTTCAACGAAGATTTCAAAAAATTAATTGTGGCAGGAAATGAAGCTTGGGACACAATTGAAGAATATGTTAAATACGTTGCACCAGATCTTGCTGATCGTTTAGAAAAATGGAGTGGCGAAGGCGATGTATTTGCCGCTAATCGAATTGATGAACAAATATCTAAAGCACTCGATCGAAAAGTTTACTTACCTTCCGGAGGTTCTTTAGTTATTGATCGAACAGAAGCAATGACAGTAATTGATGTCAACACTGGAAAATTTATTGGTCAAGGTGGAAATCTAGAAGAAACAGTGACTAAAAATAATCTTGAAGCTGCCGAAGAAATAGTTCGACAATTAAGACTTAGAGACGTTGGTGGAATTATTGTTATTGATTTTATCGATATGGTTCTTGAATCAAATAGAGATCAAGTTTTAAGAAGACTTGTGGAATGTTTGGGAAGAGACCGAACCAAGCATCAGGTTGCTGAAGTTTCCTCTTTAGGACTTGTGCAAATGACCCGAAAAAGAATTAGTACAGGTTTATTGGAAACTTTCTCAGAGGCTTGTGAGCACTGTAATGGTCGAGGAGTCAAGGTGTTTTCTGAACCTGTAGACCACAAACACTCGGATAGACGATTCAAACGAGAAAATACTGAGGCAACAGAAGCAAATTCTGAAGAGACTGCCAGGCAATAGTTAAGGCTAATTTCTAGATTTAGTAATCTAGGAAGACACCCTTTCCACTTGGCAAAATTTAGTTTTGTAAAAAGAAGGCATTAAAAGGAGATAACGACAGTGTATGCAATAGTGCGTTCCGGTGGACGCCAAGAAAAAGTATCTGTTGGTGACACTGTTGTCATGGATCGACAAGACGCTAAACCAGGTTCAAAAATTAATCTTCCAGCTTTAATGGTTGTAGATAATGGAAAAATTACTCACGATGCACAAACTTTGTCCGCTACAAAAGTTGAAGCAGAAGTAATTTCACATGATCGAGGACCGAAAATAAAAATTCAACATTACAGAAGTAAAACTGGCTACAAGCGCCGTTTAGGACATCGCCAAGAATTAACAACTGTAAAAGTTACAGATATCAAGGTAGGTAAATAAATGGCATCCAAAAAAGGTGTATCCAGTACTAGAAATGGTCGCGATTCCAATGCGCAAAGACTTGGAATTAAAAGATTTGGTGGACAACTAGTTGGAGCTGGCGAAATAATTGTTCGTCAACGTGGAACACAATTTCATCCAGGTGTAAATGTTGGAATTGGTTCTGATGATACTTTGTTCGCATTACAACCGGGTGCTGTCAAATTTGGATCACGTCGTGGACGTCGTGTTGTAGATATCGTTCCGGCTGAGTAACCCGTTAAAAATATTTTTCTAAAAGGGCGGGCAGAAAAATGTCCGCCCTTTTAAATTTCTAAAAGGTGGTGATGAAATGTTTGTGGATCAAGTAGTGATTCATGCTAAAGCTGGAAACGGTGGCAGTGGTTGCACATCAGTTCATCGCGAAAAATTTAAACCACTTGGTGGACCAGATGGTGGAAATGGAGGTCGAGGTGGCGATGTTGTTTTAGTTGTTGACGCAAATGTCACAACTCTATTGGAATATCACAGACATCCACATCAAATTGCCCCAAATGGAAAACCTGGACAAGGAAGTCATAACAATGGCGCAAATGGTCCTGATTTAATTTTGCCTGTTCCTGCTGGCACTGTTGTTTATTCAATGCAAAATGAAATTCTTGCAGATTTAGTTAAACCAGATATGCGATATGTAATTGCAGAAGGTGGCGCAGGGGGTTTAGGAAATGCAGCACTTTCTTCAAATAAAAGAAAAGCACCTGGTTTTTCTTTATTGGGCGAACCTGGTGAAATTAATGATGTAAAACTAGAACTTAAATCATTAGCAGATGTTGCACTTGTTGGTTTTCCAAGTGCAGGAAAATCAAGTTTAGTTTCAGTTATTAGTGCAGCTAAACCAAAAATTGCTGACTATCCATTTACAACTTTGGTGCCTAATCTTGGAGTTGTGGAAGCTGGTGAAGAAAGTTTTACTGTTGCAGATGTTCCAGGCTTAATTGAAGGAGCAAGTGCAGGAAAAGGTTTGGGTTTGGAATTCTTAAGACATGTTGAAAGATGTGCCGTTTTAGTTCATGTAATTGATTGTGCCACCTTAGAACCAGGTAGAGATCCTCTTCACGATTTAGATGTAATTGAAAAAGAATTAGAAATTTATGGTGGTTTACAAGATAGACCAAGATTAGTTGCATTAAACAAAATTGATGTTCCAGAGGCTAGAGAATTAGCAGAAATGATGATTCCTGAATTAGAAAAAAGAAATTTAAAGGGTTATTTGATTTCAGCAGTTACTAGAGAAGGTTTAAAAGATTTGATTTTTGCCATGTCTGAATTAGTTGTTAAATGGCGAAAAGATCACATGGAAGATGAGAAAGCACGCATCATAATTAGACCTGAAGGTGTTGGAAATATTGAATTTAAAGTTAAAAAAGAAGGCGAAAGATTCTTTGTTACTGGAAGCAAAGTTGAAAGATGGATTAAGCAAACTGATTTTGCAAATGATGAAGCAGTTGGTTATTTAGCTGATAGGTTTGCCACTTTAGGTATTGAAGAAGCTTTACGAAAAGCAGGAGCCACACCAGGAGCTGAAGTTGCTATTGGAGAGGGTGACCAAGCTGTACTTTTTGATTGGGATCCAGAAATAGATACGGGTGTAAAAAATATTCGTGGGCCAAGAGGTACAGATATTAGATTGGATGGAAGATGAGTAAAGATTTAAGAAATCTAATTTCAACTTCTAAAAGAATAGTTGTAAAGATTGGTTCATC
Organism: Actinomycetota bacterium; assembly: GCA_041170365.1. Lineage (GTDB taxonomy): Bacteria > Actinomycetota > Actinomycetes > S36-B12 > UBA5976 > ATZT02. Next base: position 4,200 of record JBEAYY010000066.1, on the reverse strand, counting down.
CTCAATAACTACTGCTCAAGGTGGAATTGATGAGCAAAAACTAAATCAAATAGTTAAAGCAATTGCGGCACATCACAAAAAGGCCCATGAAATTGTTTTAGTTTCTTCAGGTGCGATTGCAGCAGGACTTGCTCCACTAAAACTTGATTCGCGTCCAAAAGATTTAACTTTGCAACAAGCAGTTGCCAGTGTGGGGCAAAGTTTATTAGTTAATAAGTATTCACAAGAATTTTCAAAACATGGAATAAATGTGGGTCAAGTCCTATTAACTGCAGAAGATATGAGTAGACGCTCACATTATCGAAATGCCCAAAGAACATTTAATAAGTTACTTGAAATGAAAGTTATTCCAATCGTTAATGAAAACGACACGGTGGCAAATGATGAAATTAGGGTGGGAGATAACGATAGGTTAGCTGGAATTGTCACTCATCTTATTGATGCAGATGCTTTAATTCTTCTTTCTGATGTTGATGGTCTTTATACAGCACCTCCAGGTAATACAAATTCAAAATTAATTACTGAAGTAAAAGATTTCACTGAAATAAATAATCTAGAAATTGGTGGAGCCGGGGCAAGTGGTGTTGGAACTGGTGGAATGTTTACTAAGGTTCAAGCAGCTCGAATTGCCAGTGCTGGAGGTGTTGCAGTTTTAATAACTGATGCCAAAAATTTGGACGCAGTTTTGGATGGGAAAAATGTTGGTACATTTTTTTGGCCAAAGAAAGCAAAATTATCCGCCAGATCTCTTTGGATTGCACATGCTGCAGATATTGAAGGTCAAATCAAAGTTGATCAAGGAGCAGCAAAAGCTCTCTTAACTAAACAAGCATCTCTACTTAGTGCTGGAATTAAAGAAATTTATGGCGATTTTGAAGATGGAGCAGTTGTTGAAGTAATTGATGAAAATCAAAAAGTGATAGCAAAAGGGTTAATTAAATTTGACTCAACCGAACTTCCAAAAATGATTGGTAAGAATTCTTCTAAACTATTGGAGGAATTCGGTGAAGGTTATGAAAAAGAAGTTATTCATCGAGATGATTTAGTATTAAGTAGCGATATAGTTGTGGATAACTAAAGTGTTAAAAATGAATAATCAAAATCTAAATCCAGTTGAGGCTCTAGCTAAAAGAGCTAAAGAAGCAAGCTACCAATTATCTCAGTTGAATAGAGACGTTAAAGATAAAGCTCTAAATTTAATGGCTAAGGATTTAGTGGAAAATGCAAGTGAAATTATTAAGGCAAATGAATTAGATATAAAAAATGCAATTGAAAACAACATCGATAAATACTTAATTGATCGACTAACTTTAAATGCCTCAAGAATTAAAGAAGTAGCTAAGGGATTAAGTGATGTTTCACAATTAAAAGATCCAATAGGTGAAGTGATTCGAGGTTGGGTTCAGCCAAACGGTCTAGAAATTGAACAAATCCGAGTACCTTTAGGTGTAGTTGGAATAATTTATGAAGCAAGACCTAATGTCACAGTTGATGCGGTTGGAATTTGTTTAAAGAGTGGCAACTCAGTTTTATTAAGAGGTTCTTCTTCAGCGCAAAATACTAATGCAGCCTTAATTAAAATAATGCGAGAAAGTTTAGCTAATTTGAATATTTCTGAAGATGCGATTATTCAAATTCCAGCTGATTCTCATGAATCAGTTAAACAATTAATGAATGCTCGCGGTTTAGTAGATGTTTTAATTCCACGAGGTGGAGCATCTTTAATTGAATCAATAGTTAATGATTCAAAGGTACCAGTTATTGAAACAGGTGTTGGTAATTGTCATGTTTACATTGATGAATATGCAGATATTGATATGGCTGTTTCAATTCTAGTTAATTCAAAAGTTTCTCGCTGCAGTGTTTGCAATGCAGCAGAGACTTTTTTAGTTCATGAAAAAATTGCTGATGACTTTTTGCCAAAAGCATTAAGTGAATTAAAAAATCATGAAGTGATAATTCATGGTGACAAAAAAATAAAGAAATATTGTGAACAAGTTGGGATTAAATATTTAGAAGTAACAGATCATGATTGGAGTTGTGAATATTACAGTTTAGATATTGCTGCGGGAATTGTGGAATCTTTAGACGAAGCAATCTCACATATTCGAAAATGGTCATCAAACCATACAGAAGCAATAGTTTCTGATTCGGTGCAAAATGTTGATAAATTTGTTAAAGAAGTTGATTCAGCGGCAGTAATGATTAATGCCTCAACCCGATTTACAGACGGTGGAGAATTTGGTTTTGGGGCAGAGATGGGAATTTCTAATCAAAAATTACATGCTAGAGGACCTATGGGTTTGTTAGAAATGACAAGCACAAAGTATGTTGTTAAAGGTAAAGGTCATATCCGAGGAAATGTTGGTGAAATTAAGAAATGATTAAATTAAGTGAAGTAGCTGAAAAAGGTGTCGAACTACCATTTCATCCATTGATTTTTGGATTTGGAATGTTTGGTTTATTAGTAGTGGCATTAATTGTGGTCACCAGGTTAAACGCAGACAGATAAAGTGAAATCCCGCATAGGGCTATTGGGTGGAACATTTAATCCAATACATTTTGGACACATTGAAATTGCTAAAGCTTCGATAAATTTACTCAAGTTAGATAAATTAATTTTTATACCTGCCGGAAATCCTTGGCAAAAAAATGATTTTATTTCTTTTGAGCATAGATTAAATATGCTAAAACTAGCTTTGAAAAATATTGGAAAAGTTGAAATCTCTGAATTAGAAAAAGATGAAATAAATCCTACATATACTTACCAAACTTTACAAAAATTTCATTCTACAAATCCTGAAGCAGAATTTATCCTATTAATAGGTAGTGATGCAATTAAAGGCTTTTCAACTTGGAAAGAGCCGAATTTGATTAAAACTTTAGCTAGAATTTATGTTGTACCTAGACAAAATGATCCTATAGTTGACTGGCATTTCGATCGTTTGCAATTTAATCCCATTGCTATTTCTTCTTCACAAATAAGAGAAAAAATTAAAAATAATGAATCTATTGAAGATTTTGTGCCAAAAGATGTGATTGATTACATTAATACCAACCGACTGTATAAATCTTGAGTGTGACATAATTATTACTAATGATAGAAAGTTTTGTTAAATAAGTGAGTGCTTCTTTAAAGTCTAAAGAAATAGCAAATATCGCAGCAAAAGCAGCATTTGAAAAGTTAGCAACTGATGTAAAAATGATCGATGTCAGTTCTAGATTTCCACTTTCTGACATTTTTTTAATTGCCTCTGTTAACAATGTTAGGCAAGCTCAAGCAGTTTCAGAAGCTATTGAAGAAGAATTGAATAAAATTGGAGTAAAAGCCATAAATCGAGAAGGAAATTCTGAAAGTCATTGGCTTTTGATTGATTTTTCTGAAATTTTAGTTCATATTCAATTAGCAGAAGATCGAGACTATTACGGCTTAGAAAGATTATGGAAAGACTGTCCTATAGAGGAATTGCATGGGTAAAAGGCAACTAGTTTTGTGGCGACATGGTCGAACCAGTTGGAATTTAGAGCAAAGATTTCAAGGCCAAACTGATATTCCCCTTGATGAAGTAGGAATTGCTCAAGCTAAGAATGCTGCATCGTTATTACAACATTTAAAGCCCAGTTACATAGTTTCATCTGATCTTTCAAGAGCAAATCAAACAGGTTCAATGCTTGCTGAATTACTAAATTTACAAATAACAAAAGATAAAAGATTTAGAGAAACAGCTCATGGCGAATGGGAAGGTTTGACTTATCCTGAGTTAAAAAATAAATATGCTGATCAGTATCAAAATTGGTCTAACGGTGAAGAAATAAGACCAGGTACCACAGGTGAAACTAGAAGCGAAGTTGCTCAAAGAATGGTTGAAGGAATTTATGATCACATGAAACTTGTACCAGATGGGAATGTATTCGTTGTAGCAACTCATGGAGGTGCAGCAAGAGTAGCTGCAGGAAAATTAATGGGATTACCACCAAAAACTTGGATATCACTAGGAATTATTAGTAATTGTTCTTGGATTGTTTTGGATGAACCATTAAAACCAGAACTTCCTTGGCGTTTAGTTGAATATAACGCCGGATCTTTGCCAACTCCTGCACTCAGTGATGATAGATAAAATTTGGTGAAATAAGTTTTCGATAGAGTTACAATTCAAATATTTTGGGGCTATAGCTCAGTTGGTAGAGCGCTTGCATGGC
>JBEAYY010000065.1:0-2730 GCA_041170365.1 Actinomycetota bacterium | reverse complement strand
CCTGCGTAATCAACAACGGTGTCTGCAAAAGCAAGTCCTAAAGATTTCCAAGTTTCTTTCATCTTTTGGCCATATTCCTGGAATTGTTTTTCAACTGAATCATCAGTAATGCCCAAAGTTTTTCTTACTTCGTCTTCACTTAAAAGCCAATCACTCATGATGTTCCAGTCGGTTTCTGGATGAAATTGCAAACCCCAAGCATTTTTACCTAAGACGAATGCTTGTACATCACAATCATCACTTGTGACTAAAAGTTTTGCTTCTTTTGGTAATTCCAATATTGCATCTTGATGATATTGAGGAACTGGTATTGAAATTGGAGAATTCACTACACTTGATAAAACACAATCTTCTTTTGCTTCAGGTAAAAATTCCACAAAACCAACACCAATTTCTGGCTTATTAGTTCTTCCAACTTTTCCACCATTTGCATCAGCTAGTAATTGTCCACCTAAACAAACTCCTAATGTTGGAGTTTGTTCTTTTATGACATTTCTTAATAATTCTTTAACCTGTTTAAGCCATGGCCATTGATCTTCATCGTGAACTCCACGAGATCCACCTAAAACAATTACACCCTCATATCCACTAGGTGAGGTTGGAACAGTTTCACCTTTGAAAGGATAAATAACTTCAATTGAAACACCGCGTTCTTTCAACCATTCTTCTAAATAACCAATTGGTGCATCTTGTTCGTTTTGAACAACAAGAACAACGGGAGAATTCATAGTCATAAGTAAAGCCTACTTATAGAACAGGTAAGTATCTATCTAATTCCCATTGAGTGACTTGTTTTCTATATTCATCCCACTCGGCACGTTTATTTCTCAAGAAATAATCAAACACATGCTCCCCTAGTGTTTCTGCAACTAATTCACTTTTTTCCATAGTTTTAATTGCTTCATCCAAAGTTGAAGGAAGAGGAGTTAGTCCTAATGCTCTTCTTTCTGCATCTGTTAGTGACCAAACATCATCTTCAGCACCTTGTGGCAAAGAATAATTTTCTTCAATACCTTTTAATCCAGCTGCTAATAAAACAGAATATGCAAGATAAGGATTTGCCGCAGAATCTAATGCTCGATATTCAATTCTGGTTGATTGTCCTTTTGATGGTTTATACATCGGCACTCTTACTAATGCAGATCTATTATTATGTCCCCAGCAAACATAAGCAGGTGCTTCTCCACCACCAGTAAGACGTTTATAAGAATTTACATATTGATTTGTAACTGCAGTAAATTCTGGTGCATGTTTTAAAATTCCTGCAATAAAATTTCTACCAATTTTACTTAATTGATATTCAGAACCTGGTTCATGAAAAGCATTCTTATCTCCTTCAAATAAAGATAAATGTGTATGCATTCCAGATCCTGGATAATCTCTAAATGGTTTTGGCATAAATGAAGCTCTAACACCTTCGGAAAGTGCAACTTCTTTTACAACTAATCTAAAAGTCATGATGTTATCTGCAGTGCTTAATGCATCTGCATAACGTAAATCTATTTCTTGTTGTCCTGGTCCACCTTCATGGTGAGAAAATTCAACAGAGATTCCCATTGATTCAAGCATTGTGATTGCTTTTCTTCTAAAGTCATAACCTGGTCCTGATGCTGATTGATCAAAATAACCAACATAATCAATAGGAATTGGACTTGAAACATTTTTTGCAGCTTTATCATCTTCAAACAAATAAAATTCAATTTCTGGATGAGTGTAAAAAGTAAAACCCATATCTGCTGCTTTTTGCATTGTTCTTTTTAAGACCCAACGAGGATCTGCATAAGAAGGTGATCCATCTGGCATTTGAATGTCACAAAACATTCTTGCGACCCCTGGTCCTTCACTTCTCCAAGGTAAAACTTGGAAAGTTGCAGGATCTGGTTTTGCTAACATGTCTGATTCATAAACTCTGGCAAAACCTTCAATGGCTGAACCATCAAATCCAATACCTTCAGAAAAAGCAGCTTCTAATTCAGCAGGTGCTACTGCTACTGATTTCAAAGAACCGATCACATCGGTGAACCAAAGTCTTACAAATCGAATGTCTCGTTCTTCAATTGTTCTTAATACAAAGTCTGATTGTTTATCCATGAAAACTATTGTGCCCTATGAATGTTTCATAAATGTTACAAAAATTTAAGCCCTTTTGAGCGTGGAATACACTTATATATATGGCACTAAATATTGCTTTAGCTCAAGTAAATCCAACTGTTGGAGACCTTGAAGGCAATAGTGCATTAATAAAAAACTTCACTAAAAAAGCTGCTGAATTAGGTGCTTCTTTAGTTGTGTTTCCAGAAATGGTTTTAACAGGTTATCCAATTGAAGATTTATCTTTAAGAAAATCATTTCAAGAAGCATCTAAAAATGCTTTAAATAAATTAGCACTAGATTTAAAAAATCAAGATTTGGGAAATTTGCACATCATAGTTGGCTATCTTGACGCAACTGGAGAATCAAATAAATTAGGCATTCCTGCAGGAAGCCCAGAAAATGCGGCAGCCATTATTCATGATGGAAAAATATTAAAGAAATATGTAAAACATCATTTACCAAACTATGGAGTATTTGATGAATACAGATACTTTGTACCAGGTGAAGAAAGTTGCTCTATAGATATAGAAGGAATAAAAATATCTTTAGCAATTTGTGAAGATATTTGGCAAGATGGCGGACCAATATCTGAAATATCTAAAGAAAATTCAGATTTACTTATTGTTATTAATGGCT
>JBEAYY010000064.1:0-17779 GCA_041170365.1 Actinomycetota bacterium | reverse complement strand
GTTAGAACCAAGTAATTTAAAAAGCATGAAAAATGAACAAGGTGTGTTGCAACAAGCAGCACACCTTGTTTCATGTTTTGCCCAACACGATTTTGATAAATACTTTGAATGCTTTGCAGATAACACCGTTTTCATTTTTCACACCACAAAAAATGTTTTAAATAATAAACTTGAATACCAAAAAGAGTGGAAAAATTGGGAAAAAGAATGGGACTTTAAAGTCAAGGCTTGTCATTCTTCAAACCAAATAGTGCAAATGTATGGCGAAGTTGCCATTTTTTCTCATACGGTGGCAACAACTTTAAATACTTCTGATGGAGAAAAAAGTTTTACCGAGCGAGAAACGATAGTTTTTCAATTTCAAAATGGTAAGTGGATTGCTGTGCATGAACATTTATCCCCTATGCCAGAATAGAAATTACTTATGACAAATCCAGAAATTAATGATCCATTAAGAAATAATGTTAAAAATAATGGAAATGTTGGACCAATTAGTGGTCTAGAAGTTCCAAGATTTGCAGGTCTTTCAACTTTTGCAAGACTTCCAAGAATTGAAGATGTTTCTAAATTTGATGTAGCAATATTAGGAGCACCATTTGATGCAGGTGTTTCTTATAGATCTGGGGCAAGATTTGGCCCAAGTCATGTTAGACAAGCTTCTAGACTTTTAAGACCTTATAACCCAGCACAAGATGTTTCACCATTTGCAAATAAACAAATAGTTGATGCAGGTGATGCCATTATGAATCCATTTAATATCCAAGAAGCATTAACTGGATTAGAAAAACATGCTTCAATTTTAATTGAAAAAGAAAAACCACTTTTTACAATTGGTGGAGATCACACAATTGCTTTAGCACTTTTAAGAAGTTTAAATAAAGTTTATGGAAAAATTGCTTTAGTTCATTTTGATGCCCATTTAGATACTTGGGATACTTATATGAATGCATCATTTACCCATGGCACACCTTTTAGAAGAGCTTGGGAAGAAAAATTATTGGCTGAAGAAAAATGTATGCATGTTGGAATTCGCGGTCCTTTATATGACAAGAGTGATTTAGAAAATGATAAAAAATTTGGATTTGGAATAGTTTCTTCAATTGACTTTAATAAGTTTTCATTGGAAGAAATAATTAATAAAGTTAAACAAAGAGTTGGAAATGCTCCAGTTTATGTATCGATCGATATTGATGTTTTAGATCCAGGTTTTGCTCCAGGTACTGGAACACCTGAAATGGGGGGTTTAAGTTCAAGAGAATTATTAGCAGTTTTGAGAGGCTTAAAGGATTGTCACATTGTTGGTGGCGATGTAGTAGAAGTTGCACCTGCTTATGACCATGCTGAGATCACAGGGATTGCAGCTTCTCACTTGATCTATGAAATGGTCTCTTTGGTCAGTTAAGCCCTGTTGAGGCTTTTGACCCCCAATTTGCACTCCAAGTTCTTGAGTGCCAAAATTGATTTAGCACTCGATTGATGAGAGTGACAAAGCCTATAAACCCTAAAGAAGGAATTAAACAATGGCGAAAATGATCGCTTTTGACGAAGACGCAAGACGTTCTATGGAACGTGGCATGAATATTTTGGCTGACGCAGTTCGAGTCACCCTTGGGCCAAAGGGACGTAACGTCGTTTTGGAAAAGAAATGGGGAGCACCAACTATTACTAACGATGGTGTCTCTATCGCTAAAGAAATTGATTTGGAAGATCCATACGAAAAAATTGGCGCAGACCTTGTAAAAGAAGTTGCCAAGAAAACTGATGATGTAGCAGGCGATGGCACAACTACAGCAACAGTATTGGCTCAAGCATTAGTTCGCGAAGGTTTAAGAAACGTTGCAGCTGGTGCAAATCCAATGGCATTAAAACGTGGCATCGAAGCAGCTGTTGAAAAAATTGTTGCCAAATTATTAGATATGGCAAAAGATGTTGAAACCAAGGAACAGATTGCTTCAACTGCATCTATTTCTGCTGGTGGAGATTCTGAAGTTGGCGGAATCATTGCAGAAGCAATGGACAAAGTTGGTAAAGAAGGTGTAATCACTGTTGAAGAAAGCAACACTTTTGGTTTAGAACTAGAACTAACAGAAGGTATGCGTTTTGATAAAGGTTACATTTCTCCATACTTTGTAACAGATCCAGAAAGAATGGAAACTGTAATTGAAGATCCATACATTTTAATTGCTAACTCAAAAATCAGTGCAGTTAAAGATGTATTACCAATTTTGGAAAAAGTAATGCAAAGTGGAAAACCACTAGTAATTCTTGCTGAAGATGTTGAAGGTGAAGCTTTAGCAACATTGATTGTTAACAAAATCAAAGGAACTTTCCGCTCAGTTGCAGTAAAAGCTCCAGGATTTGGCGATCGCAGAAAAGCAATGTTGCAAGACATTGCAATTTTGACAGGCGCTCAAGTAATCAGTGAAGAAGTTGGATTGAAACTTGAAAACACTGGTCTTGACATGCTCGGCAAAGCTCGCAAAGTAGTTTCAACAAAAGATGAAACCACAATTGTTGAAGGTGCAGGATCTGCAGATCAAATTGCTGGAAGAGTTGCTCAAATTCGTACCGAAATTGAAAACAGCGATTCAGATTATGATCGTGAAAAATTACAAGAACGTTTAGCAAAACTTGCAGGTGGAGTTGCCGTAATTAAAGTCGGTGCCGCCACTGAAGTTGAACTAAAAGAACGTAAACATCGCATTGAAGATGCAGTAAGAAATGCAAAAGCTGCAGTGGAAGAAGGAATCGTTGCCGGTGGTGGCGTTGCTTTAATCCAAGCAGGTAAAGAAGCATTAAAAGATGTAAAACTAACTGGTGATGAAGCAACTGGAGTAAATATTGTTCGTGTAGCAATTGAAGCTCCGTTAAAACAAATCGCAGTTAACGCAGGTCTTGAAGGTGGAGTTGTAGCTGAAAAAGTTGCAAATCTAAAAGCAGGCGAAGGTTTAGATGCATCAAGTGGTGAATATGTTGACATGGTCAAGGCTGGAATTATTGATCCTGCCAAAGTAACTCGTTCAGCACTACAAAATGCAGCATCAATTGCAGCACTCTTCTTAACCACAGAAGCAGTAGTTGCAGATAAACCTGAAAAAACTCCTGCAGCTCCAGCAATGCCAGATGGTGGAGGAATGGACTTCTAATTAAAAATTAGAAAACAAAAAAGCCCGCAAAATTTTTGCGGGCTTTTTATATTGTGAAACAACCTAAATATCGCTTGATAAATGTGTGCTTAAGGTGAAGAATTACCCAAGAATCAAAGGAGATTTACATGAGTAGTCAAGTTGTAAAAATTGAAGATTTTGGAATATCTGAAGAATTTGGCTACATGCAAAATGTTGACCCAGTAACTTCACTTCCAGCAGGAAATGAGGCTTGGGATGAAATGGGGAAAAATTTACCAAAATATTTAATGGGTTCTGATTTTAGAAAAAGAGTTAAAGAATTACCACCATTTAATTTACAAACTTTAAAAACTGAAGGTGAAATCAGAAGAGCAATGCTAGTTCTTTCTTATATTGGAATGGCTTATCAATGGTCAGATAATAATCCTGCATTTGTAATTCCAGAAAGATTAGCTAAACCCTGGTATGAAGTTGGAAAATTATTAGGTAGACCTCCCATACTTTCTTACGCAAGTTATTCAATTGATAATTGGTATCGCTTAGATAAAAAAGGTCCAATTGAATGTGGCAACATTGCCCTTTTGCAATGTTTCTTAGGTGGTCAAGATGAAGAATGGTTCATTCTTATCCATATTGATATTGAAAAAAAGGCTGGAAAAGTATTAAAAGCAATAGAAGAAGCTCAAACAGCAGTTGTTGCAAATGATGCCGACAAGTTAGAAAAAGCTTTAACAAAAATGCGCGATGGCATCAAAGCGATGTATGACGTTTTAGCCAGAATGCCTGAAAAATGCGATCCCTACGTTTATTTTCATCGAGTTCGTCCATACATTTTTGGATGGAAAAATAATCCAGCATTACCTGATGGTGTTATTTATGAAGGTGTTGATGAATATCAAGGTAAAGGTCAAAAATTTAGAGGTGAAACTGGGGCTCAAAGTGCGATCGTTCCAGCACTTGATGGCGTATTAGGTATTGAACATGAAAGAGATGAGTTAAGAGATTACTTAATGGAAATGCGCCAATACATGCCACCAAAGCATGTGAAATTCATTGAAGCTGTTGAAAATGGACCAAGGGTTAGAGATTTTGTTTTTAAACTAAATAATAATGCAATAAAAAATGTTTTTAATGAATGTGTTTCATTAGTAGCAGATTTCAGAGCACTTCATCTTGAATATGCAGGAACATATATTCATGCTCAAGCGCAAAAAACGCCAGGAAATCCATCTGCTGTTGGAACCGGTGGAACACCATTTATGATTTATTTGCGCAAGCATCGTGACGAAACTAGAAATCAACCAGTTAAATAGGAGATATTTTGCTTTCAAATATAAATTGGATTGCAGTTTTATTAGCAACTTTAGTGAGTTTTATTAGTGGATTTATTTGGTTTGGACCAAAAACTTTTTATCCAGTTTGGTGGAAAGCAATGGGTAAATCTGACAAAGAAGAACCAGGTTCACATCAAAATATGGCAGTAGTTTTTGGAACTATTGTGGTAGCTCTTTTTGTACAAGCTTTATTTCTTTCAATAGTTTTAAGTTGGTTTGCTGCAAGTAATGGAAGCTTAACTGCAACAAGTGGAGCACTTGCTGGCTTAATTGTGGGAGTAGGAATTGTGGCAGCTACACCTTTAAGTCATCGTTTAATGGGTGGTCATGGCTTTAAAGTTTGGGCACTAGAAGTAGGAAATGATGTATTAAATTTTGTTTTGATGGGACTAGTTATAGGAGCATTAAGTTAATGCCAATTAAATTTGATAAATCAGATCCAATGTATGAAAAAATTATGGCAGCGCATGATGCTGCAGTTGCTGCAGGTTTAACTGAATATAAGGATCCTAAATCTGGATTTTCAGTTATGACAGAACCTTTTTTAAAATCAAAAGGTTTTTGCTGCAAATCAAATTGCAGACATTGTCCTTATCCAAATTAAAGAATAGAAAATTCTTCCAGTTTTTTCTTCAAATCATTATCTGAAGGTTCAACTAAGTATGAATTATCAGGAAAAGTAATCACTGGAATTGATTGTTTTCCACTTATTTGTATAGCTTTTTCTTTACCAGCATCATCATGTTCTATATCTATATATGCGTAATTGACATTGTTTTGGTCTAAAAATCTTTTTGAACGTCTGCAATCTCCACACCATTCAGCACCATACATAGTCACTTTATTTTCACTCATAAATCCTCATTTCAAATTGTGCGAGTCAAATTTGCTTACTGCACTTAATTTTTAGTCTAATAGATTTTATGATGGGTGATCCTGGACCATGTCCTGCATGCGAAGCAAGTGATTTAGAAAGACGTGGCGGTAAAGATATGTGCCCAAAATGTTTTTATATCCAACCTTGTTGCGACGGCGGATATTGCGAGTAAATTATCTTCTTTTACCTGGCAAGATTTTGTCTATTGCAAAATAGATTATGAAAACTACTAATCCAAAAATTAAAGTAAAACCAGTTCCAGTTAATGCTCCTGCATAACCTAGATCTGCAGCATTTATAAATCCATATGGATATTGGTTTATAAAATAACCTCTTATAAATGTATAACCAATATAAATAACTGGAATAACTAAAGCTTTACCAATATTTTTCCAACTAAACCATTTTCTTGGTCCAAATAATAACCAAACCAAAATTGTTACAGGTGGAGTTATGTAATGTAATAAATAATTTGTGTAAATATTCCAACTTTCTGGATTTGCATCTGGTGCAAGAATTAAAATGTAAACAATTGCAGTCACAGTAATCATCATTAGGCTGGAAATTCTTAAAACTTTTAACCAATTCTTATTGTTACTTGGATTTTTGTATAAAGCATAAGTTGTTATACCAACTAAAATATTGCTCCAAATTGTGAAGTAACTTAAGTTATCGATTATGCGAGGAATTGCACCTGCCATTCCATCAGGATGTCCACCAAATAATGTTGGTCCCTCTTGAGGTGTGATGACTATGCCGAAGGCATCTATGGTCAACGAGCCAAGTGCGCCAAGCCATGCAACTATGGAATTAACACCGAATGCAAAACGGGAGATTGATCTCATGAAGAAGATGCTAGCGCTACTTAGCATTGTTTCTGCACTCATTTTGTCATCTTGTTCAAGTGCCCCTGAAGAAAATCAAGCACAAAGTCAAGTGATCAGTTCTCCAACTACAAGTCCTACTAAGAATTTTCACCCTATTTCTTTAGATGCTTTAAGCGAGCAAGAATTTATTGGCACAGATTTAAAACTTGAAAAAGTGTTGGGAGAAAATTCTAAATTTACTCGCCATTACATAACTTATAAATCAAATGGTTTATTAATTTCAGGAATTATGAATGTGCCAAAAGGTGAAGGTCCATTTCCAACTTTAGTTTTAGCTCACGGCTATATTGATCCAGAAATTTATACAACTGGTAGAGGTTTAGCAAGAGAACAAAAATATTTAGCAGAACGAGGATATGTAGTTTTGCATACAGATTACAGAAATCATGCTGGTTCTGATAAAGATCCAGATAATGATGTCAACTTTAGATTCGGCTACACCGAAGATGTAGTAAATGCTGCTCTTGCACTTCGAAATTCAAATTTTGAATTTGTTGATAAAGAAAGAATTGGGTTGTTAGGAAGATCAATGGGCGGAGGAATTGCATTTAACACTATGGTTGCAAAACCAGGAGTATTTGATGCCTTTGTACTTTTTGCCCCAACAAGTGCTAATGCAGTTGATAATTTCAATAGGTGGACCAGAATGCGCTTTGATGTTGCAGAAAGAATAGAAGAACAATTTGGTTTGCCTGATCAAAATCCAGAATTTTGGAAAGGTATATCTGCGATTAATTATTTTGATCGAATCCAAGAACCAGTTTTAATTTTGCATGGCACCGAAGATGAATCTTGCGATATTCAATGGTCAGTAAATGCAGCAGACATGTTAGAAAAAGCAGGGAAGAAATTTGAATTTATTCAATACGAAGGTGAAAAACATGCCTTTATTCCTAAATGGCCAGATTCTATGGCTGAAACTACTAGATTTTTTGAGGAAAACTTAAAAAGTTAGTTTTTATTTTTACCTAAAGCTAGTGCAACAACATAAAGTGTTGAAAATACAAAACCAATAACTGCATAAATAATTCTTCCCACATTAGGTTCACCAGGAGCAAGTAAAGTTACGATTCCTAAAGCTAAAGAAACTAATGACATTAAAATTGCAAAAGTTCTTACAACGTAATTGGAAGAATTATTTCTAACCACAATCATTAAATAACCTAAAGGTAACAAAACAATTCCTGTCATTCTTAAACTCCAGAATGCATCTTCTCCAGAAATACCAATAAATTGACCAAATAAATCAGGTCTTGAAATTAAGGCCACAGCAGACAAAATAAAAATTGTGCCACCGGCAAGCATTACTTGGCGAACTCTAAATTGACCAAGATTTGTCATGATTTAAGTTTAATTTGAAAAGTATTTAATTTCTAGCAGTTTCGGCAAAAAGAACACCGGTTAAAACCATAATTCCACCTAAAATCTGAATTCCTACCAAAGTTTCACCTAAAAGAATAAGTGCTACAACGGAAGCAAGAACTGGTTCAAGTAATCCAAACACTGATGCTCTTTTTGAATCTATATATTTAAATGCCATGAAATAAAGCAAAAATGGCAAGACTGTTCCCATGAAAATAATCCAAAAAATAACTGCACCTAAAGGAATGCTTCCTATATTATGTGGAAGAACAACTTGATTAGAAAGTAAATTCCAAGGAATTGTATTTAATGGTTGAGCAAAGAACCAAAATATTGCACCAACACCCATAGCAAGAGTTGTTAAAGAAATTGCACTTCTTTTGGAAACTAAAAATTCACCACCGATGTAATAAATTGCTAAAGCAACAGCTGCTCCAAAAGCACTTACAACTCCGAATGAATCTAGTTTTGATCCAGTCCAGACTTGAGTTATAAAAGATAAACCAAGTATGGCTAGAAATAGTGATAACCAAACTCTGGCGCTAACTTGTCTTTTTAAAACAAATCGCAAATAAAGTGCCACCATTATGGGAGCAGTAAATTCAATAATTAAAGCAACACCAACTTCAATTCTTTTTATCGCAACAAAATAAAGAAATTGAGTCATAGCTACACCAAAAAACCCATAACCTATTAAAGGCAAAATTTCATTTTTCTTTACTCGTAAACCTTTTCTACCTATAAATAAAGAGACAATAAGTAGTAAAAGAAAGGCACCTTCAATTCTTAACGCAGATAATTCAGAAGATGACAGTCCATTTAATAAGGCTAATTTTGCAACGGGACCATTAATAGCAAAGCAAAAAAGCCCTAAAGTCATTAATCCATAACCAGTTAACTGGTTAGATTTTGTATTCAATTATTTAATCCCTAATTCTTGGCAAGCTTCTTCCAAAAGAAATCTATCAGCCTCATAACTTAAAGTTTTTAAGGCATCAGACTTAGTTAACCAAAGTAGTTCATCTACTTCGTCATTTACTTGAAAATCTTTTTCTATTAAATTCTTTGCAAGCCAATAATGAACAATTTTTTCTTTACCTTTAACTTCATATTCTCTGCTCATAAGTTTTTTTTCAAATTCCACAATTAAGCCCGTTTCTTCCAGAATTTCTCTCTTAGCAGTTTCTTCAATAGTCTCATTTTCATCTTGTTTTCCTTTAGGAAATGACCAATCATCATGGTGAGATCGATGAATTACCGCAAATAAATAATCGTTTTCTTTTTTATAAATTACGGCTCCAGCTGCAACTATTTTTTCAGATTTCATATGAATTATATGTATAAAGTTTATCTACACCCCAAAAATTAAATCCTAAAGTTGTGTAAAGATCTATAGCATTTTTATTATTTGAATCCACATATAACATTGCTGAATCAAGTCCTGATCTTCTTAAATAATTTAATCCCCATAAAGTTAATAATTTTCCAATACCTTTTCCTTGATGTTCTGGATCTACTCCTAAAACATAAATTTCTCCAATTGGTTCATGACCGTGAGAATGATGGGTGTGGCCATCGTATTCAGAATGTTCGTGATCTTGACCATGAATTTTCGTCCAACAAAATCCAACTAAATCATTCTTATTATTTTCTAGTAATACAAAACCATCTGGTTTAAACCAAGATTCTTTAAGTCTTAATTCCAAATCTTTAATAGTCCAATTAGCTTGATCAGGTAATTTTACAAAACATTTTTTATTCAATTCTAAAAATTTATCTGAATCTTTATTTGCTTTAAAGTTTCTAAATTTTAATCCTTGAATTTCAAACAGTGGATCAATTTGAGAGAATAATGATCTGCGCATTTGGATCACATTTCTTACAGGAACAAAACCTAATTTAGTTGCAAAATTTCGAGCTAAATCAGTATCTCCGTGAGACCAAAGTCTTAAAGGTTGATCATTGATTTGATTCTTCATTTCATTTAATAACAAAGTTGCAATACCTTTTTTCCTGGAATTGGGACTTACAACTAATTCACCACTAGGACCTGAGACTAAATCTGTTGTATCAAGGTGTGCATAACCAACAATATTTTTAATTTCATCTTCTGCTATTAAATGGGTGACTGGTCTATCACCACCACTTCTTAAGTGCAGTTCAACATGTTCAGAAAATGGTCTAGCACCATCTGTTTCACTAGCTTTTATAACAATTTCAAGTATTTGATCAACTTGGTTATTGTTTAATTCTTTTAAAACTAACACCTTAGTCATAGGTGTTAACCATTTATCCGGTTATTGACTTCCTCATCAACAGTTGTTGAATCTTTTAAATCTCTACTGGAAATAAACTTATAACCAACATTTCTTAAAGTACTAATGAAGTTTTCATATTCTGGACCAAGTTTTGCTCTTAATCTTCTAACATGAACATCCACAGTTCTGGTGCCACCAAAGTAGTCAAATCCCCATACTTCTTGTAATAGTTGTTGACGACTAAAAACTCGACCTGGATGTTGAGCTAAAAATTTTAGTAATTCAAATTCTTTAAAAGTTAAATCAATTAATTGTCCCTTAATTTTTACCGAATATGCAGATTCATCAATTACTAAATCACCACGTTCAATTTCTGGGTTAACACTTTCATCATTTCCTTTAAGTCGAGAAATAACTAAACGAATTCTGGCATCAACTTCTGCAGGTCCTGCATTTTCTAAAATAACTTCATCAATTCCCCAATCAGAAGTTATTGCTATTAAGCCACCTTCAGTAGTAATTGCAATTAATGGAGCAGTAATTCCAGTGGTTCTAATTAATCTGCATAAACTTTTTGCCCCAGGTAAATCTTTTCTAGCGTCAACTAAAACTGCATCACAGATGGGTGCATTAATTAATGCAGAAGGTTCTGCAGGCATTATTTTTACTTGATGATTTAGCAAAGAAAGAGCTGGCAAAATATCTATAGAGTTGCCACGAGCGTTAGTGACTAAAATCAGATTAGTCATTTTGCTCCTTTTCCAAACATCTTTAAATTTTACCTAAAGTTGAATTTTGAGAACTTTGTACCTGAGGAATTTAAGCGCGAATTAGCACAATTCAATCTAAAAGATAGACTTTTACAAATGACAAAATTACCTTCCGAACTTCCCTCTGAGGTTGTAAGAATTTCTTGGCTTCTTGGAATGTGGGAGGGAGTTGGCCAAGGCCAATATCCAAATTCCAATAATTTTTCTTTTATTCAACAAATTGAATTCACAAATGATGGGCAAAGTTTTCTTAATTATGAAAGTAAGTCTTGGAATCTAAATAGTGATGGAACAAGTGGTGAACCTTTGCATACAGAAAAAGGTTTTTTTAGACCAGGGGATGGAACAGGTATTGAAGCAGTGATTTCACATATAACAGGAATTACTGAAATATGGACAGGAATTAATGAAGTCCTAAGTATTGAAGATGCAAAGATTACTTCTGCTCGAGCAAGACTTGCAACTAATTGGGTAGGCAGAACTCCTTCTGCAAAACCAGTTGATGCAGGAGATCGTTTGTATGGATTAATGAATGGTGAATTAATGTGGACTTACGACATGGCAGCAGTTGGTCAAGAAATGCAAAATCATTTATGGGCAAGACTAAAACCTTTAAGTGATTTAGAAACAATTGAAACAAAGAAAACTTTAAGACCAGTAAGAAAGCACGAAATTCCCGAAATACCAGGAGTTAAAAAGTGAACGATTATCTAGAACAGTGGGATAAAAAACTTCGCACCGCTGGTTTTCGCATCACACCTCAAAGACAACTTGTTTTAGAAGCTGTTACAAATTTAAGACATGCAACTCCAGAAGAAATATTGGCTGAAGTGCAAATCACTGCAACGGGTGTAAACCTTTCAACTGTTTATAGAACTTTAGAAGTTTTAGAGCAAGTTGGTTTAGTTACTCACGCTCATATTGGTCATGGCGCACCTACTTACCATGTTGTTGATGACACACCACATATTCATTTAGTTTGCTCAAGATGTAGAAAAGTTGAGTCAATTGATGGAGCAACATTTACTAAATTTGCTAGTCAATTAGAAGAAAAAGAAGGTTTTGTTGTAAATGTTTCCCATGTAGCTCTACATGGATTATGTAAAAAATGTGTTGATGGGGGAAATTCCCTTTTAGATCATGAACACTAAACAACAAGTAATAAATATCCCAAATCAAGTAAGAGCACCTGAAAGTTTCATTGATCAAAATGTTGCGTGGCATTACGGAGACCCATTAAGAGAGGAGAAATATTTAACTCAATTTGAAACAACTGTAGATATTTCAAATCGTGGGGTTATAAAAATTACGGGAAAAGACAGAAAAACTTTCTTACATTCTTTAACTTCTCAGCATATTGAAAAATTGAAAGAAAAAGATTCAACTATTTCATTACTTCTTACACCTAATGGACATATAGAACATGAATTACATGTCATAAATAATCCTGAGGAAATTTATTTAATTGTAGAAAATGCATCCTTAAAATCAATTTTGGAATTTTTACAAAAAATGATTTTCTTATCTCAAGTTGAGATTAATGATGTGACAGATGAATTAGCCACAGTTTTTGAGTCAAAAAGAGAAGTTCATAACACATTTCCAACCTGGCTTACTCCGTTGAATTATTTAGGTGAACCAATTCAAGATGCAGGAACAAGTGCTGGGGGAGATCCCAATAAATATGTGCCTAAAAGACCAGGAAAATTTAGCGGTCGAGAAATATTAATTCCTAGAAACGACCTAGAAAATTATTTGTTGAATGCAAAATATCTTGCAGGAACTTGGGCATTAGAAGCTTTAAGAATTGCTGCAGGAGTTCCACGAGTAATAATTGATGCAGATCATCGAACAATTCCACATGAAATTGGGTTAATTGGTAATGCTGTTCATTTAGAAAAAGGTTGCTATAAAGGGCAAGAAACTATAGCCAGAGTTCATAATTTAGGAAAACCACCAAGAAAATTAGTCTTATTACATCTTGATGGAAGTGTTAACCGTTTACCAAAGCCAAATAGTGCAGTGATTGTTGATGGGCAGGATGTTGGCTTTGTTGGTTCAAGTGCGCAACATTTTGAATTAGGGCCAATTGCATTAGCGATTGTTAAAGCAAAAACTCAAGTTTTATTAAATGTTGCAGTGGATGAAATTCCTGCCACTATGCAAGATATTGTTGTGGCGCAATGAGTATTGAACCGGTATTAGTGCAAATGACTAGAGACGGTCTAGTCGAATCAATACACAGAGGCCATGCCGTACTAATTGATAAAGATGGAAATATTGAAAAAGAGTTAGGTAACGCAAGAGAAATAATTTATCCAAGAAGTGCAATTAAATTAGCGCAAGCAACAGCCATGTTAAGAGCTGGAGCAAAGTTAGAAAATGAAACTTTAGCAATTTCTTGTGCATCACATAGCGGAGAAGAATTACATAGAAATTTAGTTGAAAAAATGCTTTCTACCATTGGTTTAAATTTAAATGAATTACAAACTCCACCAGATTATCCATTGGATCCAAAAATTCAAATTGAATATATAAAGTCAGGTTTAGAGCCAAAACCGGTAACAATGAATTGCTCAGGAAAACATGCCGGGATGCTTACAGCTTGTGTAAATAACAATTGGTCAACGAAAGAATATTTATCAATCAATCATCCACTACAAATTAAAATCATGGAAACCATTGAATACTTATGTGAAGAAAAAATTTCTAAATCAAGTGTCGATGGATGTGGTGCACCACTTCATGCTATTTCTTTAATTGGACTTGCCAAGATGGCACAAAACGCAGTACTTGCAGATTCAAATAAAGAAGAAAGAAAAGTAGCAGATGCAGCTAGAAATTTTCCAATTTATAACTCTGGCACTAACAGAGATGTTGCTCAATTTATGCAAAATGTTCCAGGATTTTTTACAAAAGAAGGCGCAGAAGGAGTACACGTTGGTGCCTTAAGTGACGGTAGAGCTTTTGCAGTTAAATTCAGTGATGGTTCAATGAGGCCACGAGCAACATTTGTTTATTCAGTCTTGAAATACTGGGGTGTTGATTCAGAAATTTTAAATAAGTTAAGTAATTTGGAAAAAACGGAAGTATTGGGTGGCGGTAAAACCGTAGGATACTTACAAGCACTTCCTATAGAAAGGTAATTTTAAATGCCAATGTCGATGTATACCTTAAATGTTGTTTTGGGATATTTATTTGTTGCAATAAAAATGTGGGCATTTGTGGATGCTGCTACTCAAAAGAAACCTTATTACGAAGCAGTTGGCAGACAATCAAAATTATTTTGGGTAGGTTTACTAGGTATTTCTGTTTTCTCACAATATTTATCTGTTTTGCAAGGAAGTTCAAATTACGGATTACTACAAGTGGTTGGATTAATTTTGGCAATCGTTTACTTGGTTGATCAAAGACCAAGACTTAACGAATTAAGAAAGTAACTATTTCTTTCCTTGGTTAGCAACTGCATTAATAGCTTCTTTTGCAGCTTGAGGATCTAAATATTCTCCACCAAAAATTAAAGGTTTAAAGTTTTCATCCAATCTATAAAGTAATGGGATTCCTGTTGGAAGATTTAATTTAGCAATATCTTCATCACTTATATTTTCTAAATATTTAATCAATGCACGTAACGAGTTTCCATGTGCTACTACTAGAACAGTTTTTTCAGCCTGTAAATCAGGAACTATAGATTCTTGCCAGTAAGGAATAACTCTTTTGACTACATCTTTTAAGCATTCAGTTAAAGGAATTTCTGAACTTGGCATGTCTTTATATTTTGGGTCATTGTTTTGGGCATATTTATCGTTTGGATCTATTGGTGGAGGTGGAACATCATAAGATCTTCTCCACAACATGAATTGTTCTTCGCCATATTTTTCTAAAGTATCTTTTTTATTTAAGCCTTGAAGCGCTCCATAATGTCTTTCATTTAGTCTCCAAGATCTTTTTGTAGGAATCTCTTTTATTCCTGCCGTTTCAAGAGCTAATTCTGAAGTTTTTATTGCTCTATTTAATAAAGAGGTATGAAGAGTGTCAGGAATTAAATTTTTTTCTTTTAAAAGTTCTCCACCACGTTTTGCCTCTAGAACACCTTTTTCACTTAAATCAACATCAACCCAGCCTGTAAATAAGTTCAGTGCATTCCATTGGCTTTCGCCATGTCTTAAAAGAATTAATTTATATTCTTTACTCATTTATATAACCTTTAAATTTCGAATAGTTTTTGTTGGGGTTGATATTGCTTTTTCATAAACTGCCACAAGGCCATCAACTGTTTTATCCCAACTAAATTTTGAAGCATGCTGTCTTGCTCCAATTTGTAGTCGATTTGCTAATTCTTCATTTAATGCAATTTGGGAAAGTGCTTCTGTCCAAGTTCTAGCATCGTGTCCATTCACTAAAAGACCACTCGAATTATCTGCGACAACTGTTTTTAATCCACCAACATTTGTGGCAATAACAGGAGTTCCACAAGCTTGTGCTTCCACAGCAACTAAACCAAATGATTCTGAATATGAAGGAACAGCAACCAAAGTTGAAGCTTGATAAAGCGCAGCCAATTTTTCTCTAGTAGAAGGTGGTAAAAACATTACATTTTCTGTCAGATGTAATTCTTTAACTAAGTGCATTAAAGAATCTGGATGATCAAAACCTGTTCCTGAAAGTCCACCACAAATTACAATTCTTACTTTATTTTTTAATTGTGGATTATTTTGAATAAATTGATGAGCTGCTTTCACTAATACATCTGGTGCTTTTAATGGCTGGACTCTTCCCACAAAAGTAAAAACAATTGCATCTTGAGGAATCCCAAATTCTTTTCTAGCTTTTGTTTTATCTCCAATATTGAAAACTTCTAAATCAACTCCAGGATTAACAACATTTACTCGCTTTTTATCAGCAGAATATAAATTAATTAACTCATCAGCTTCTGCTTGAGTATTTGCAACTAATTGACTTGCTGCATCTACAACTTGTTGTTCACCAATTTCTCTTTCAGCTGGTTCTGCAATATCACCAATTGCAAGTGTTGAATTTTTAACTTTTGCCATTGTGTGCATGGTGTGAACTAGTGGCACATTCCATCTTTCAGACGCAACCCAACCAACTTGTCCACTTAACCAATAATGTGAATGAATTAATTGATAATGTCCTTCATTGTGTCTTGCTTCTTCCCTTAAAACTCCTGCACTGAGAGCACAAAGTTGTGAAGGCAAACTTTGTTTTGCTAAACCTTCAAAGGGTCCAGCAGTTAATTGCTTAACAATTACTCCGTCATAAAGTTCTGTTTCATTTTTAATTGCACTACTTGTTCTTCTTGTAAAAATATCAACTTTAATTCCTAAATCTGCTAAACGTTTTGAAGTTTCAACTACGTAAACATTTAATCCACCAGCATCTCCAACACCTGGTTGATCAAGTGGGGAGGTATGAACTGATAAAAGTGCGATTTGATTTAGTTTGCTCAAAAGTTAAATCCTAAAGATTAAACGGTGCATCATTACCCAAGGTAAGAATAATGTTGGCACTTGTTTGATTTGGATCTTCCACTAAAACTCCAACAGAGATTAGTTTTGCAATGGCTTCAGCTTTTGCAGCAAAGCCAGGAGCATAAACTATTTGTGTTTGGGCAGTGTCTTTATTTGAAGCATCAGCAACTTCAACAATTCTCATACCTTGAACCTGCAAAGTATCGGCTACAGATCTTGCAAAACCTGGTCTTCTAGTTCCATTTAAAACAGTAATACTTACATCTTTTAGCGAGCCTGCAATGATTTCTCTACCTTCTTGGGCAGCAGATTTAGGAGCAGTTGCAAGTGGTGCAATTCCTTCATAAATTCCAGTGTTTGGTTTCACCAAAACAACTTGATCAACTATGCCTGCTTTTTTGAATACGAATGTAATTTTTACAAAACTTGATTGACGAGGGGCAAATTCAATTAAATCAACGTGAGGTGAGTCAGAATTAACACCAATTGTGACTAATTTTTTTGCAGGAATATTTATTTCATTTGCTGGGCTAAACACCACAGACTTTGGCGCAGGATTATCAACTGAAACACTAACTAATTGATCGTCTTCATTTGAATCATTAATCAAAGTTGCAACAACTGTTCCAACATTTTCATTACCTTTAACAATTACAACGTTTTGTACATAAATATCTCCAACTTTTGCATAATCACCACTACCAGTTGGACCTTGAGTTGTAGTTTGAGCATTTGGTCCAGCTGCACAACTTGTAACAACTAGTGAAACTGCAATTAAAGATATAAATGATTTAAATCGACGCATAATGATTTAATTCTACCGAATATGAGGTGAATGAGCCTGTTCAGTATTGGGCTGGTAGAATAGGAAGACTTACGAAAGGTTTTTAATAAATGTCCTTTAAAGTTGGCGAAACAGTTGTTTATCCTCATCACGGCGCAGCAGTAATCGAAGCAATCGAATCAAGAAATATAAAAGGTGTTGAAAGAAAATATTTAGTTTTAAGAGTTAAACAAGGTGACTTAACTGTAAGAGTTCCAGCTGACAACGTTGAATTAGTTGGCGTAAGAGATGTTGTAAACGCAGAAGGTTTAGAAAGAGTTTTTGACGTATTACGTCAACCATATACAGAAGAACCAACAAATTGGTCAAGAAGATACAAAGCAAATTTAGAAAAATTAGCATCAGGTGATGTTATGAAGGTTGCAGAAGTTGTAAGAGATCTTTGGAGAAGAGATCAAGATCGCGGTTTATCTGCAGGTGAAAAAAGAATGCTTGCCAAAGCCCGTCAAATTCTCGTAAGTGAATTAGCTTTAGCTGAAAGAACCAACGAAGTTAACGCTGAAGCATTACTTGACGAGGTTCTAGCTTCTTAACAGAAACCAACCTGTGAGCTCATCAGCCAATGTTTGCGTAGTCATTCCGGCTGCAGGATTAGGTGAGCGCCTTGGACAAAATTTACCCAAAGCATTTGTAAACATCAGCAACTATTCACTTTTAACTTTAACTATTAAAAGAGTTTTAGAAATAGATCGAGTCGGCCACATTATTGTTGCTGTACCTAACGAATTTAAAGACCAAGCACTAGATCAAATAGATAGAGCTATAAGAGAAACAGAAAGAAAAATACCTTTTGATGTAGTAGCAGGGGGTCAAACTAGAACAGAGTC
>JBEAYY010000063.1:0-3860 GCA_041170365.1 Actinomycetota bacterium | reverse complement strand
ATATGAAAAATACCAACTAAATATTTCAGGTAATAAAGAAAAACAAAGAAGTATTCTAGATGTAGCGGCTTGCTTTCGAAATGAGAGTGGCTCGCTTTCGTCGATAAAAACGGGCTCAAATTAAATGATTTTATAAATTCACTCTGGCTCACTTTAACTGACACTGAAAATATCACGGCTCACATTAAGTGATTTTATCCTTTATCTTGGCTCACATTATTTGACTCTATAAAGTTAATATCCAGTTAATTAAATTACCCCTAATTTATAAATTTCTTTGCTAAATTCTGCATTTTTGTTGGTGTTAAGTTGGCCAAGTAGATAAGACTTTACTTCACTAGGTCTGCTATTTAATATTTCGCATAAAGCCTGTAAATTATAGCCATTACGTGCAAGCCTTGCTTCTATTCCATCTAAATCTGGAACAAGTACAGATTGAATAATTTCTGGTGAAATAGGCTTGGTATCAGATAAATAAGCTTGCTCCATTGCTATAGTTAAATAATGATTTATTTGTAAAGGTGTAACCAAACTATTTATTAGTAAGTTCATGGCTTCTGGCGTAATTATATCTGCAGGTTTTACATCTTTTTGACAACATTGTTTGAATAACCATGAACCATATTGTTCCTTATTTTCAACCCAGTGATTTAACTGAAAAAGTTGAGTACGAGCACCGATTTCTTCCATAATAGGACGTCTTAAGTCATTACCAAGTTTGGGATGGCCAGCAAGTATAACGGTTAGATTGCCACCACTACTATGTACAAGCTCAATTAGCCTTTTTAATGAAATAAGAGTTTGGCTTGCTAAGTCATGGGCTTCATCAATAAAAAGCACTATAGGTTTATCTTGTTTTCTTACCAGTTCAAGTAATTTTCGTTCACGTTGTTCTGCCTGGTTAGGTATTTTAAAATTCTTATCTTTTACTAGATCAAAAAATAGTGCCGTATATAGAGTGCCAATGTTTACTCGTTTTTTATCCGTTGATAGCGAGCGGCATACTAGTACTTGTTTCTCATCAAATAGCTGTTGTTGAATTTTCCACAAAAGAGTTGTCTTGCCACTCCCAACCATACCAGTTAATGCAATAATGCCACCAGTTCTGCTTGCTAACTTAATATTTTCAACTTGCCTTTTTATTACCTCTGTTTCTAAAAATGGTAAATTATAAAATGACCTGCTTAATCCAAAAAACTGCATGATTTCATTGTTCATCCTTAATTTACCTCTTATATATGATTGGATACTAATTTTAATTTAAAAAACTCTCGGACTTTGCCCAAAAGAGTAGTCTTATGCAAACTTTCATTAATTAGCTTATCAAGCTCTAAACGCTGGACTTCAGGAATTACAGCCAAAGGTTTCCCTAATAGTTTAGCAATTGCTAATTTTGCTTCTAGTGTTGTTTTAAAATATGCCGTTTCTATATTGTTATCTTCAAATGGGACAAATGGTTGAGGTTTAACCTCTTCAGCTATTAATTTGGCTTGTTCTATTAACCTCAAATCACTTCCAAATTGGCCAGTAAGCACAGAACGTGGAAGAGAAAGTTTTTTGGCTAATAGCTCTAATTTATCTATTTGTTTTTCTATTTTTGTCTTTTTGAAAGAGCGATAGATATGTAATGGTATAGGACCTGATGATGGATAAAAAGGACCGTGTTTTTGTCCTTGAAATTCTACATATAATTCGTTATCAAACAACCCCAATAAAATAATCACTTTTTCTCCAGCCATTTCGGGGGTAAGTTGATAACGTACTCCACTTAAAGTAATGCAAGCATCGGAAGATACTTTTCTTTCGTCTGGTTCTCGTGCCATTTGGCAAAATTTTTCCCAATCACACATTTGTCTATAACCTTCTGTAGGCAAATTTTGTTGCCAGTCCTCCAAACGTGAATGCTTTTCATAACGATGTGGTAAACTGTTATAGTGAGCAAGATAGTTCCAAAGCCAACTATTAGCTTCTTCAACAGATGATGGTTTATGAAAATGATATAGTGCTTCTAATTGAGTTTGTACCGTATTAAACACACGTTCCACCTTTCCTTTTGAACGGGCAGTAGTTCTTCTTCCGTCACTTCCTGCTGGCTTATGAGTATGGATTTCAATACCAAGCTGTTTACAAACCCTTTGAAAAACCAGACTTTTTGCTACTGGCCCATTATCTAAGTAAATCATCAAGGGAATTCCCTGAAAAGGCATTTGTTTATTTGGCTTTGGTGACATAGCGTTAAATAAAAAACGTAAGGCCATTAATATATTTTCACCTTCACTTAAGTGGTATTCTTGATATACCATGCCACTTCTGTCATCTACTACACTAGCTAGTAATAATGATTCATTTCTATCTTCTTGACCATCAACCGGTAAGTATTTCAGTTCTGATGGAGAAAAATCAAGTTGCCAGCATTCATTGCTATATGTTGCTTGAAATCTTACTACTGCAGGCTCACACGAAAAGTTTTTTGAAATAAGACCCAACCTCTTTAAATATCGATTGACAGTAGGCTTAGTGAGCAGACCCTTTGGAGGTATAATTCTTTTTCCTTCTAAATCAATACCATGATTTTCTAAAATCCATATTGCTCGTGGAGTAGATAACTGTTTACCCTTGCGGTTAGTAGAGCGAATTTTAAGAGCTGCAATCAATTCACAATAACGGTGCATCTCTTCCATACTAATTTTACGAGGTTTGTTATAGTCACTACGGAATATGGGAGAAGGTTGGCGATAATTTTTAAGAGTCCTCCTAACTGTAGAGTGTGAAACATTAAATGCTAAAGCAGTTTCACTAATAAGAGCTTTTCTCTGAGGATTTTTTGCAGATAAGTTAGTAATTTGGTGATATAAACCTACTATTACTTCAGTTGGAATAGGTTTTTTTGTCATTTTAGGCTACTTGCGTTAAAGAAGTTAAAATACTTTTTGTCAAGCCTCGTTTTTTTAACCAATTGTGTAAATTCGCCTCTGTACTACCATAACGCTTAGCAATGAATTTTTGAGTTGTACCATTTGCAAGTAATGCCTCTATTTCAGGGCGGTACATATCTAGCTTACTTTTTCCAGGACCTTTTGGTCTACCCAATTGCATGCCAGATGCTTTACAAACTTTTAAAGCCTCTGTAGTACGTTTTGAAATTAAATCTCTTTCAATCTCTGAAGCCATAGAAAATGCCATAGCAACAATTTTGCTTTGAATAGTGTCATCTAATTTCCAGTTTCCTTTAACTGCATAAATTGCTATACCTTTTTCTGTAGCAATCGATAGAATTTCCATACATTCTAACATACTGCGTCCTAATCTGGATAGTTCACTAACAATAATTCTATCACCGCTTTTTACTTCATCCAAAATATTAGCTATTTTACGCTTTCGCCAACTAATTTTACCTGAAGCAGTTTCTTCTACAAAATCTACTTTTCCAAAGTTTTTTTCATTTGCTAAATGCAAAATGGCAGCTTTATTTTTTTCTAAGTCTTGGTCAATGGTAGAAATGCGTAAATAAGCTATTGTTTTACTCATGAAATTTCATTAAAATCGATTATTCAAAGAAAACTTGATTTTCAGAGTTATTATATAATAATTATTATATAATTATCAATTAATTTATTCTAATTTTTATTGTATAAGTAATGACCGTTTTTATCGAACCTTGAATTCATAAATTAACTCGATGTTAACTTTATAGAGTCAAATAATGTGAGCCAGAGTAAAAGATAAAATCACTTAAAGTGAGCCGTGATATTTTCAGTGTCAATTAAATCGAGCCAAAGTGAATTTATAAAATCATTTAATTTGAGCCAGTTTTTACCGATGAAAGCGAGCCACTCTCATTTCGAAAGCAAGCCGCTACA
>JBEAYY010000062.1:0-2582 GCA_041170365.1 Actinomycetota bacterium | reverse complement strand
GAGCAAAGCCAATTGCATGAACAACTCCATCTAACTTTGAGTGGTGTTTAGAAATCTCTTGTTTTAAATTTTTTAGATTTTCTTCATTAGTAACATCTAATTCCACTATTGGAGCTTTTTTCGGTAAGCGCGCATTTGCTCGCTCAGTTGCTCCCATAGCTCTTCCAAATGAACTTAAAATTACATTTCCACCTTCTTCTTGAATAATTTTTGCTACTGAAAAAGCAATCGAGTGATCTGTTAAGACACCTGTCACCAAAATATTTTTGCCATCCATTAATCCCATAATTAATGTCCCATCCCTAATCCTCCATCAACGGGTATAACTGCACCAGTTATGAAATCTGAATCTTTGGAAGATAAGAAACTTACTACCCCAGCGATTTCGACAGGACTAGCAGTTCTTCCCAAAGGAGTATTTTGTTTTATAAAATTTTTTCTTTCTTCATCTAAATCATCAGTCATATCCGTATCCACATAACCTGGAGCAATCACATTAACTGTGATTCCACGCGCACCAACTTCTCTGGCAAGAGATCTGGCAGCACCAACTAGGCCTGCTTTGGTACTTGCATAAACCATTTGTCCTGCAGAACCTAAAAATCCAACAACAGATCCAATAAAAATTATTTTTCCTTTTTTATTTCGCAACATACTTTTCACTACACGCCTAGCAACTCTAATTCCGCCTTTTAAATTAGTATCAATAATTTTTTCCATATCGCTATCTTCAATTCTCATAGCTAATGAATCTTTATTAAATCCAGCATTAATAACTAAAACTTCTATTGGTCCTAAATTTTTTTCAATATCTTCTATGGCAGAATCGATGTCTTCGGTTTTGGTGACATCTGCTTTAACCATGTAGAAATCTTCAGCAGGTTTATTTTCTCTATATGTTATGGCAACTTTAAAACCATCTTGGGCAAGTCTTTGAGCAGTTGCAAGACCTATGCCTCTATTGCCTCCAGTAACTACGGCAATACCTTTATTTGACATATTAGGTAACTTACACTCTCTCAAGCGTGATTTTTTGAAAGAGCCACCTTTATTGTTCATCAATTCGCCACTTTTTCACTTTTGCCGTAGCGTATAGAACAAGGAGAAAAAATGGCTGAGAAAAAACCGGAACAAGTTTATGCAATAACTTCTGCTGTGACTGGCTTAAGTTATGACCAGAATGCTAGAAAAAAAAGATACTTGTTTTCAATGAGTCTTAGAACAATTTGTTTCGTTGGTGCTGTTTTTGCGCAAGGTAATTTGCGTTGGGTATTAATCGTTGGGGCCATTTTCCTTCCCTACGTTGCAGTAGTTATTGCAAATGCTGGTCGGGAGAATTTCTTCTCTACTTCACAAGCACAGTCACCTACAAGGTCGATAGATCAAAATTAGTATTCTTTAGTAAGAATGCTGAAAATATTAAAGCAACCAAAATGGATTATTCTTACAATAATTTTAATCATTGCAATCTATGCATTCATTAATTTATCCGAGTGGCAATTTAATAGAAATGATGAAAGAAGAGCACTAAATCAAGAAATAACAAGTGCATTGAATAAAGATCCAATAAATATTTTACAAATTCAAGATTTAAATAATCTAGTTGAATGGCAAACTGTAGGAATAACTGGAAAAATTGAAACCGAAAATGTTAAATTTGCGCGAAATAGGTATTTAGATTCATCATTAGGTTTTTGGGTAATTGCTCCATTTAAAATTGATGAAAATGAAAAAGTTCTAATTAACCTGGGTTTCTTACCCGTCAATTATCAAGACAGATTTGATGAAATATCACTAGCTGGACAAACAATAGAATTAAAAGGTTGGATAAGAAAGATTGAAAAACATAAAAATACGCCAAGTGATTATCCTGAGTTACAAATTTCTTCAATAAGTTCAGAAAATTTTATGGGTGAAATAAATAAAAAATACTATATTCAAATTAACGAATCTTCTATCGATCTTGAACCGATTTCTTATTTACCTAAACCGAAATTATCAAGTGGGCCACATTTTAGTTACGCCATTCAATGGATAATTTTTGCAATTTTGCTTCCAGTAGGTTGGGTAATTCTTTATAGAAGTGAAAAAAATTAGATAGATTTTTCAAACTGCTTATTGTATAAATCTGCGTAAACTGAATTTTTCGATAACAAATTTTGATGCGTATCTAGGGCGATTAATTCACCGTCTTTAATTACAGCTATCTGATCTGCCGATACTACGGTTGAAAGCCTATGGGCGATAACAACTGATGTTCTGTTTACAAGAACTGAACTCAGTGCTTTTTGTACCTCAGATTCACTTTCATTATCTAGATGAGCAGTTGCTTCATCCAAAATGATTATCCGAGGTTGCTTTAAAAATACTCTTGCAATCGCAATTCTTTGTTTTTCTCCCCCACTTAAACGATAACCTCTATCACCTACCACAGTATTTAGTTTTTCTGGTAACTCAGAAACAAATTCTTTTATTTGAGCACTCTCTAAAGCTTGCCAAATTTCATTTTCATCCGCACCTTCTTTTGCGTAAAGTAAATTATTTTTTATAGTGTCATGAAATAAATGTGAATCTTGAGTGAC
>JBEAYY010000061.1:0-62736 GCA_041170365.1 Actinomycetota bacterium | reverse complement strand
CAGTTGCGATGGCAAATGCTGGACCTGGAACTTCTGGATCACAGTTCTTTTTGGTTTATCAAGACACAACACTTGGACCAAATTATTCAATTTGGGGAAAAATAACAAAAGGATTACAAATTGTTCAATCAGTTGCAAGTCAAGGCGTAAATGGCGGGGGCTCTGATGGCGCACCTGCCCAGAGTGTCACTATTGAGTCTGTAGCAGTAACAATTAGTTAATTGAAATAGAAAGTAGATCTCCTTACAAATGACAGCCAACCTAGATACGGCATTTGGTCGTGTTGAAACTGACGGCACTGTATTAGTAAAAATGCCAGATGGTTCAGAAAAACAAGTTGGACAATGGGCTGCAGGAGATCCAAATGATGGACTTAATTTTTATATAAGAAAATTTCAAGAATTAGAAAATGAAATCTTATTAACTCTTCAAAGATTAAAAGAAAATAAAGGCAATGCTGAAGCTGCCTTAAAACTTGTTGAACGAGTAAAAAGTACTCTTACAACTCCAAATTTTGTTGGAGATATTACTCATCTAACAAATAAGTTAGAAGAACTACAAGTGGTGGCTGCTGTTAAAAAAGCAGAATTTTCTGCTGCTAAAGCTATAGCTAAAGAAAAGGCAATGGAGAAAAGAAAACAACTTGTTGAAGAAGCTGAAAAACTTGTTAATTCAAAACAGTGGAAGGTTACTACTCAAAGATTTAAAGACATAGTTGAGGAATGGAAGAAACTGCCTCATGGTTCAAAATCAGAAGAGCAGGCTTTGTGGAAGAGATTTAGCACTGCAAGATCAGCTTTTGATAAAGCAAGAAGACAATATTTTTCAACTTTGGAATCTTCTCGAAAAGAAGCCACCAAAATTAAATCAGAAATAGTAGAACAAGCTAAAAAAATAGTTGATTCAAAAGACTGGAATGATACGGCAAATAAATTTAGAAATTTAATGTCTAAGTGGAAATCTGCACCAATTTTGGAAAGAAAAGAAGAACAAAAACTTTGGAAAGAATTTAAGGTTGCTCAAGATGCTTTCTTTGCAGCAAGAACAGCTGCTTTATCAGTTTTAGATGAAGAACACAAAAAGAATTTAGCTTTAAAGGAAGAACTTGCAAAAAAAGCAGAAGCATTACTTCCAATTACCGATATTAAATCGGCAAAATCGGCAATACGACCAATTCAAGATGAATGGAGCAAGATAGGCCATGTTCCAAGAAATGATAAAAATAAAATTGAATCTCGCCTAAAAGCAGTTGAAGATGCAATCAAATTTGCTGAGAGAAAAGAATTAGATCGAACAGATCCTGCAAAGAGCGCTAGGGCTCAATCAACTCTTGAATTAATTGAAAATAAACTTGCAAAAACTGAAAAAGAATTACAAGAAGCATCTGCTAAAGGTGATACTAAAAAAGTAGATTCTCTAACTAAAACAATTGAAACTCAAAAAATGCTTTTAGAAGTTACAAAAACCACTTTAGCTGAATTCACCCGCTAAACGCGATATACGTCATAAACTCCGGCAATATTTTTAACTGCCGCTAATACACTTCCTAAATGTTTAGGATCTGCCATTTCAAATGTAAATTTAGAAAATGCAATTCTTTCTCTAGTTGTAGAAACAGAAGCGTTGAGAATATTTACGTGATGTTCAGACAAAGTTCTAGTCACATCAGAAAGTAAACCGTTTCGATCAATTGCTTCTACCTGAATATTTACAAGATAAATTCCGGTACCACTTTCTGGCCAAGAAGTTTCCACAATTCTTTCTTCTTCTTTCTTTAAATCCATTGCATTGGTGCAATCTTGTCTATGTACTGACACTCCTCCACCTCTTGTGATGTAACCAAAAATTTCATCTCCTGGAACTGGCGTGCAGCATCTACTCAAACGGGTATAGACATCTTCAATTCCTTTTACAATTACAGATGGTGATCGAGTTGTGGTTGGCGTATTTTTAATACGTGTAGGAGCAATCGCCTCAGCTAGATCTTCACTTGCTCCTTCTTCTCCACCATGAATTTGAATTAATTTATTAACAACACTTTGAGCACTTACTTTTCCTTCACCAATTGAGACAAATAATTCCTCTATACCTTTAATTCTTAATTCATGTGCCACAGCAACTAATGATTGATTAGCCATCAAACGATGTATGGGTAAATTTTGTTTTCTAATTTGTTTGGCAATTTGATCCTTGCCTTGCTCTATATATTCTTCACGTCTTTCTTTGGTGAACCAGGCTTTTATTTTGCTTTTAGCTCTTGTTGAAACTGCAAAATTCAACCAGTCTTGAGATGGTCCAGATCCTGGAGTTTTAGTGGTAAAAATTTCGACATTGTCACCACTTTCCAAATTTGAATCCAGAGATACTAATTTGCCGTTAACTCTTGCACCAACACAATGATTTCCCACTTCTGTATGAACCGCGTATGCAAAATCAATCGGGGTTGCATTGTGAGGAAGTGCAATAACATCACCTGCTGGAGTGAAAATAAAAATTTCTTTTTGCTGACCTAAGTCATAGCGAAGAGTATCTAAAAATTCATCTGGATCTTCTGTCTCTTTTTGCCAATCAACTAATTGCTTTAACCATGCCATTTCATCGGCTGGTCTTAGTCCTTCTTTACTTTGCTTTTCCTTGTATCGCCAATGACTTGCCACACCGTATTCAGCTTCTTTGTGCATATCAAAAGTTCTAATTTGAAATTCGATAGGTCTGCCATTAGTTCCAATCACAGTTGTATGTAGTGATTTATAAAGATTGAATTTAGGCATTGCGATGTAGTCTTTAAACCTTCCAGGAACTGGATTCCAACGTGAGTGAATAGTTCCCAGCGTGGCATAACAATCTTTAACATCATTAACTAAAATTCTTACACCCACCAAGTCATATATTTCATTAAAATCTCTACCTCGAACTATCATTTTTTGATAAACCGAATAATAATGTTTTGGTCTAGCGCTTAATTCAGCTTTTATTTTTGCCTCACTTAAATCTTTTTCAACTATTGTTACAACTTCTGATATTTCTCTGTCTCTTTGCGGAGCTCTTTGACTAACCAAGTTCACAATTTCTTCATACATTTTTGGATAAAGTGTTGCAAAAGATAAATCTTCTAACTCCCATTTAATTGCGTTCATACCTAATCTGTGTGCCAATGGAGCAAAAATTTCAAGAGTCTCCTTGGCTTTTTGTTCTTGTTTTTGCGAAGGTAAATATTTTAATGTCCGCATGTTATGTAAGCGATCAGCAAGTTTAACTAAAAGTACTCGAATATCTCTGGCCATTGCCACAACCATTTTGCGTACAGTTTCTGCAGCACTTGATTCACCATATTTAACTTTGTCTAACTTGGTAACACCATCTACTAGTCGAGCAACTTCTGCACCAAAATCTTCCTCTAATTTTTCAATGGAATAACCTGTGTCTTCAACAGTGTCATGAAGAAGTGCTGCTGCCAAAGTTTCACTAGATAAACCTAAGTCTGCCAAAATTTGAGCAACTGCTA
Organism: Actinomycetota bacterium; assembly: GCA_041170365.1. Classification (GTDB taxonomy): domain Bacteria; phylum Actinomycetota; class Actinomycetes; order S36-B12; family UBA5976; genus ATZT02. Next base: position 59,231 of record JBEAYY010000061.1, on the reverse strand, counting down.
TTGGATGAGTTATATATTCTTCGCCACTTCTTCTTTTCTGGCCTTCATGTTGTTTTTTAGAAACTTCGTAAGCTTTATTAACTAAATCAAAATTATCTTTTGAATGATATTTTTTTAAAGTTTTTATTAATTGATCGATCTCTTTAGTTTCAGACTTCCAGCCAGTTAACTTGGCGAATCTACTGCGCGTGATAGATGCGTCTGACATGAAAGACGCCTCCCAGAAAAAACTTCAACTGTTGGCTCTTTAGTTTATCAAGATTACTTGATTACACGAATTAAGAGTGACTATTTCTTTCTTTTCGAACGAGAAAATCGTTTAGGTTGTGATCTTGGACCAGCTTGCATAACTGTAGTTGAAGTTGTGCTCACACTTATTTGCACACTTTCGGTTCCAGAAATTCCAGCATTTGCTCTTCTGGCATGAACTCTATTTTTAAGTGAAATAATCTCTGGTTGATTTTCTTTTAACTGCACAAGAAATGGCGTAGCAATAAATACAGAAGAATAAGTTCCTGCAGCAATACCTACAAATAAAGCTAACGCTAAATCTTTCAAAGTTCCTGCTTGTAAAATTCCTACACCCACAATCAAAATTGCAGCAACAGGCAGAAGTGCCACAATCGAAGTATTGATAGATCGAATAAGAGTTTGATTCAAAGCTAAATTTGCTGCTTCCTGATAATTTAATCTGGATTGGGCAAGTATTCCTCTGGTATTTTCTTTAACTTTGTCAAAAACTACAACAGTGTCATAAAGTGAATAACCTAAAATTGTAAGTACACCAATAACTGTTGCTGGTGTTACTTCAAAGCCAGTTATGGCATAAACCCCAATAGTTATTAATAAATCATGAAGTAAGGCAACAATTGCAGCCATTGCCATTCTGATTTCAAAATAAATTGTCAAAAACAAAATAACTAAAAGAAGAAATACTCCCAGACCAATAAGAGCTTGTCTGGTGATATCTGCTCCCCAAGAAGGTCCGACTGACTGAGTCGTGATGGTTGATTTATCAACTTTAAAATCAGTGGAAATTTTTGCAATAAAACTTTCAATTTGCTCTTGTTCTAATGGTGGAGATTGTATTTCTAATCTTTCATTTCCAACCGAAACTATTAAGGCACTTTCAATACCGGCATCTTTGACAATATTTCTGGCATTTTCAACACTGGTAGTACTTGGCACCGTGAATTTGGCCCCGCCTTCAAATTCAATACCTAAATTTATTCCTCGGACAAATACACCAACTACTGCTACTAAAACAATTAGAAAAGACATTAAATACCAAATTTTTCTTTTCCCAACAAAATCAACAGAAGTTTCACCCGTATATAGACGATTTCCTAATGCACTAAAATTCATTTATCTTTCACCACCTGAAAGTATTTGACTACCCACAGTTAATCTTTTCTTTGAAACTCCAGTCAAAACTCCACCTTGTTCTGCCCATTTAGATTTACCAAAATAGGTAACTAAAGGATGAGTAAACCAAAAGGCAACGATTACGTCGATAATCGTGGTTAATCCTAAAGTAAATGCAAAACCTCTTACACTTCCCACACTTAATGCATATAAAACAATAGCTGCCAGAAGTGAAACGAAATCTGCTGCAAGTAAAGTTCTTCGAGCCCTTATCCAACCCAATTCTGTTGCCACTCTTAAAGATTTTCCATCTCTAATTTCATCTCTGATTCTTTCAAAATAGACTACAAATGAGTCAGCTGTAATTCCGATTGCAACAATTGCACCAGCAATACCTGCCAAAGTTAAAGTAAATCCAATAGTTCTTCCTAAAGCAATAATTGAAACCCAAGTAAAGATTGCTGCCACAACTAAGCTAAATACTGCAACAAAACCTAAGGCGCGATAATAAATAATTAAATACAAAACAACAAAGCCCAAACCAATGGCGCCTGCTAAAAGACCTGCACTTAATTGATCCTGTCCAAGTGTTGGGCTTATAGAAGTAGATTCAGCAATAGTAAGAGTTACAGGTAAAGCTCCATATCTTAAAACTTGTGCAAGCTGTTTTGCTTCTTCTGCTTTAAAACTTCCTTCAATTTGTGCTTTTCCTCCAAGGATTGGTTCAGAAAAGAAAGGTGCTGATACGACAAGTCCATCAAGAACTATTCCAAATCTATTTTGTGGCGAAGGTAATTTACTTAAATTAGTGGAGGCTTCAGTTAATTTTGTTGCCCCAGTTGAATCAAAATCCAATAGAACCATCCAGCCTCCAGCGCCTTGTTGAGGCAAAGATGCTTGAGAGTCACTTACTTGATCTCCAGTGATAAAAGCTGGAGCTAAAACAAATTTTTCAAATCCATCTTTTGAACAAGTCAATGTGTACTTTGTTGGATCATCTGCTTTTCCACCTTGTAAAAGACCTTGATCTAAACAATTTAAATTTAAATATTGATCATAAAGTTCATCCGAAGTTGCTGCTTGAATTGGAAGTTCTTTTGGTTTTTCAACTGCAGGTGCAGGACTTGGTGATTCAGATGCAGAAGGTGAAGCATTTGCATCAGGTGAAATAACTTCAAAACCATTTGCAGCAGCCAAAACTGCGCGAAAATCTAATCGTGCTGTTTGCTTTAACAAATTAGTGATTCCTTCGGGATTTACTCCAGGAACTGTCACAACAATTGCAGCATTTGCGCCACTTCCCTGCACAGTTACTTCAGCTTCTGCAACGCCAAATCCGTTAACTCTTTGTCGAATGATTTCAACTGATTGATCTATTTGATCTTGAGTTAAAGTACCCTGACTTCCAGGTGCTAATTCAGGAGTAAGAATTACTTGAGTTCCACCCCTTAAATCCAAACCAAGTCTTGCTTCATGTGAAGCACCTGGCCAATATCCCCATAAAAATAATCCAGCACTAACTATTAAAAGTAAAAATAAAGATCTTCCTGGTCTTGATTTATTTGCGGCAGACAACTTGTCTTGGCTCCTATAATTTCAATTCAATTTAAATTTTGAAGTCTATTTTTATTAATTCAAGTATTACCTATGACTATAAAATAAGTCCAAACTGGTCAGACTTACTCGCTTATATCCAGTATTTGTTGTGCTGGCACAGATTTTCCTAACAATTTAAATGCCATCGCAGTAGCAATACGACCTCGTGGAGAACGAGAGATATAACCGATTCTGACTAAATATGGTTCTGACATATCTTCAACGGTTTCTGGTTCTTCACCAACAGCAACAGCTAAAGTAGATAAACCAACTGGACCACCACCAAATTTATTTACCAAAGCATCCAAAACCGATCTATCAACTCGATCTAAACCATTATCGTCAATTTCAAATAAACTTAATGCTTTTTTGGCAATTTCTAAGTCAACATTTCCGTTGGAATTTACTTGGGCATAATCTCTGACTCTTCTTAATAATCTATTTGCCACTCGAGGTGTACCGCGAGATCTGCGGGCAATCTCATTTGCTGCATCATCAGTAATTTCAATTTTTAAAAGATTAGAAGAACGATTAATTATTTGTTCAATATCATTAGAGTCGTAGAAATCTAAATGCGCTGTGAAACCAAATCTATCTCTTAAAGGACTTGGTAATAAACCAGCTCTCGTAGTTGCACCAATTAAGGTAAACGCGGGTAACTCTAATCCAATTGCATTTGCTCCAACACCTTTTCCAACAACTACATCAACTCGATAATCTTCCATCGCTAAATACAACATTTCTTCCGCCGGTCTTGCTAAACGATGAATTTCATCAATAAATAAAATTTCACCATTTGCTAATGAACTTAAAATTGCTGCTAAATCTCCAGCATGTTGAATTGCAGGACCACTTGTTACTCGAATAGGTGCACCAAGTTCACTCGCCACAATGGATGCCAAAGTAGTTTTTCCTAGACCAGGAGGCCCTGATAGCAAAACGTGATCAGCAGTTGTGCCACGCTGTTGTGCGGCTCTTAAAATTAAATCTAATTGCTCTCTAACTCTGTGTTGACCTATAAATTCTTCTAAATTTTTAGGCCTTAAAGCACCTTCAACTTGACGATCCTCATCGCTTACGTCAAGTCTAATTATTTCTAACCCTAATTCTGAACCAAAATCTTTATTGGAACTCATTTAGTTTTACTCAATATTTGAAGAGCTTGTCTTAAAGCAATCGATAGTTCAGATTCATTTGCTGGGATTTCAACTTGATCAGCAGCATTTAATGCATCCTTTTTATTCCAGCCAAGTCCCATAAGTGCTGATATTAATGCGTCTTTAACAGTACTTGATTTACTTGAATTATTTGAAATTAATTTGTCAGATAATTCCAAAATTAATCTTTGTGCACCTTTTTTACCAATTCCAGGAACTGTGGTCAAAGCAACAACATCAGAATTAGAAATAGCTTTACTTAATTTATCTTCACCCATTACCGAGATTGCATTTAATGCCATACGAGGACCAATTCCTGAAACAGTTTGTAATAGTAAAAACATTTCTTTTTCACTTTGATCTGCAAAACCATAAAGAGTAAAACTGTCTTCTCTAACAACTAAAACTGTCGGAACTGTTACTTCATCGCCTTCTTTTTTTCCGTGCAAGGCATTGGCAGAAGTAACTAAATTCATTCCAACTCCACCAACTTCAACAACAGCACCTAGTGCAGAAATTTCAGTCAGTGTTCCTTTTACAAATGCAATCATGAGACTTTTCTTTTCTTAATTTTCTCCACTGTACTGTTTCTCCACAAATGACACACAGCCAATGCAACTGCATCTGAAGCATCTGGTGGAGATAAAGGTGAAGCAAGGTTACAAATTTTTTGAATCATTCGACCCATTTGACGTTTGTCTGCTTTTCCAGAACCAGTAACTGATGCTTTTACCTGGGTTGGAGTGTAAGTAAAAACTTCACAATCTGATTTTGCTGCATTTAGGATGGCAAGTCCTGCAGCCTGAGCAGTGCCCATTACTGATTTCAAATTATGTTGACTAAACACTTGCTCAACAGCAACACAATCTGGCTTAAATTCTTTTATTACTTTTGCTAATGCTTGATCTAATTCGAGTAATCTTTGAGATAAATCACTTGCTGCATCTGTTCTAAAAACCATTACAGTTTGAAGCGATACTTTTCGGCCAGGTAATTCATCAACAATGGCTAAACCACACCTTGTTAAACCTGGGTCAACACCTAAAACTCTCATTTTTTGAGTTATGGACCCTTCAGTATTTATTAATTAATTTTATCCAACTTCAGCCATAACTTCGTCAGAAACATCAAAATTTGCCCAAACAGTTTGAACATCATCCAGATCTTCTAATTCTTCAATTAACGTAAATATTTTTTTCGCAGCCTCTGCATCAAGAGAAACACTGACCGATGGGACAAATGAGGTATCTGCAGAATCATATTCAATTTTTGAATTCTGTAATGCAGTTCTAACTTTTACTAAATCATTTGGCTCACTTATTACTTCAAAAGCTTCGCCCAAGTCATTTACTTCCTCAGCGCCGGCATCAAGGACTGAGTTCAAGATTTCATCTTCTGTTAAAGAGTTATTTTTAGGAATTATTACAACGCCTTTTCTGGAAAACATGTAGGACACAGAACCAGGATCTGCCATATTTCCTTGATTAGATGTCATAACCAATCTGACATCTCCAGCAGCTCTATTTCGATTATCGGTTAAGCATTCGATTAAAACTGCTACCCCATTTGGTCCGTATCCCTCATACATAATCGTTTGATAATCAGCAGCGCCTTCTTCAAGGCCACCACCTCTTTTTACTGCTCTATCAATATTGTCATTTGGTACAGAATTCTTTTTTGCTTTTTGAATAGCATCAAATAAAGCTGGATTTCCATCAACATCTGGGCCGCCTAGACGTGCAGCTACTTCAATTTTTTTTACAAGTTTGGCAAATAATTTGGCTCGTCTTGAATCAATAATGGCTTTTTTATGTTTGGTCGTTGCCCATTTACTATGCCCAGACATTATTTTTCCTTAATTTCTAACACTTACAGCTGATTTTGCCATTTGCACAAAATATTCATGTATTCGAGTATCAGTTGTTAATTCAGGGTGAAAAGCTGTGGCTAATAAATTATCTTGTCTAACCATAACTGGGTGTTCAATGTTTTCAGAGGTTTTAACTGTTGCTAAAACTTCAACTTCACTTCCAATTCTTTCCACCCAAGGAGCTCTAATAAATACGGCTCTAAATTCTTTTTCAAAATTTTTGATTTTTAAATCAGTTTCAAAAGAATCGACTTGTCTGCCAAATGCATTTCTTCTCACAGTTATATCAATGCCACCAATTGTTTCTTGATCATTTCTACCATCTAATATTTCATCCGCAAGCATGATCATTCCTGCACAAGATCCATAGACCGCTTTTTTATCTTCAACAAATTGCTTTAAAGGATTCATAAGTCCAACCCTTTTTGCAAGCATGCTAATTGTGGTTGATTCACCACCGGGAATTACTAATGCGTTTACAGTTTCTAGTTCTTCAACTGTTCTTACTTTTTGAACAGCAACATTGAGTGAACTTAAACTATTTAAATGTTCTCTAACGTCGCCTTGAAGGGCTAAAACTCCGACTCGTAACAAACGAAGTCACCAGCCGCGTCCGGCAAACCTTTCAGAAGCAGAGAGTGTGTCAATATTAATTCCCACCATTGCTTCTCCCAATCCACGAGAAACTTTTGCTACAACATCTGGATTATCAAAATTTGTTGTCGCATCCACAATTGCTTTAGCTCTTTGTGCTGGATCTCCAGATTTAAAAATACCTGAGCCGACAAATACTCCATCTGCACCAAGTTGCATCATCAGTGCTGCATCTGCAGGTGTTGCTATTCCACCAGCTGTAAATAAAACAACAGGTAGTTTTCCAAGTTCAGCAACTTGTGCTACCAATTCGTAAGGAGATTGTAAATTTTTTGCAGCCGTATACAGCTCTTCTTTACTTAAACCTTTTAATTTAGCAATATCTCCACGGATTGTTCTCATATGTCTTACTGCTTCAACTACGTTTCCGGTTCCAGCTTCGCCTTTTGAACGAATCATTGCTGCACCTTCTGCAATTCTTCTTAAAGCTTCACCTAGATTTGTTGCACCGCAAACAAATGGAACAGTGAATTGCCATTTATCAATGTGATTTGATTCATCAGCTGGTGTTAACACTTCTGATTCGTCAATGTAATCAACACCGATGCTTTGCAAAACTTGTGCTTCAACAATGTGACCAATTCTTGCTTTTGCCATTACAGGAATTGAAACTGCATTAATAATTTCATCAATCATGTCCGGATCACTCATTCGAGCAACTCCGCCATCTTTTCTAATATCTGCTGGAACTCTTTCTAATGCCATAACTGCAACAGCACCTGCATCTTCTGCAATCTTTGCTTGCTTTGCATCGATGACGTCCATAATGACGCCACCTTTAAGCATTTCAGCCATGCCTTGTTTAACTCTTGGTGTTCCAACACTGTTATTTTGTGACAATTTTTTTTCCTGTGATTTGGTTTTTCTAAATTCTAACCGAAGCCAGATTTTTCACAATTTAAGGCTTAAAAATGTTCAATGCCTCGAGGAATTTGGACTTGGAAACTGATTACTTCAGGCATGGCAGCTCTACCAAAGAGTCGAAAAAATCTAACGGTCCATCGCCTTCTTACTTTAATGGCACTTTTGGCAGCATCATTATAAAAAGTAAGTGCGTATGAAACCCTACGAATTGCTGCAGCAATTTCAGTCAAAAGTTTCTTATCAACAATGCTTTTTACAATTTTCTCATCGTCAAAAATATTATTTAAAGCAATTGACACTTTTGTTTCAATTTCCCATTCTTGAAGTGTATGTACTTCTAAAGATTCTTCTTGAATTGATTCTTTTAAAGCATCTTCAAGTTGTCTTATTAAATGTTTATCTACCTCAGATAATTTAATTATTTCTTTACAAATCGAGGTTCGTAGGGCTAATTGGCGATCTAGCGCATTTCTTGCATTTTCAACTTTTAGGTGTAACCGGTCTAAACGTCCAGCTACGTTGGAGAGATAAATTGCGTAGATAAAAACTAGGATTATTAAGGTAACCCAGTAACTTGTCTGCACAAACTCTATTCTGTCAGAAAAGTATCTTTGACTCTTTTTCGGTCAAGACGACCACTCTTGGTTAATCTGCCATAAAGTTGACCTCTGAAGTCTTCCCTAACATTTCTTCCTTCGACACTTTTTACTGATTCATAAACGTCAAGAATTTGTTTGACAATGACAGACCAATCAAATTGATAAGCGCGCTCAATTCCCTTTTCTACATAATCTTCTCGCAATTTTTTATCTTTCAAAAGAGTAATTAGTGATTGTGCTAAATCTTTTGAATCATTTGTTCTAAATAATTTTCCATACTTACCATCTCCCAAAACTCTTTTGAATGCTGGTAAATCTGAAGCCAATACTGTCGTTTTACTTGCCATTGCTTCCAGCAATACGATGCCAAAAGATTCACCCCCCAAATTTGGGGCAACATAAACTGCAGCAGATGCATAACAAGATGCTTTCATTTGGCTTGACACAAGACCTTTGAATTTAATTTGGTGATGATATTTGTTATCAATTTTTTCCAATATTTCTGATTCATCTCCTGGGCCAACAAGTAAAAGTTGTAAGTCTCTAAATTGATCAAAGACTTGAGGCATTGCTTCTATAAGAACAGTTATTCCTTTTCTTGGTTCATCCAATCTTCCTAGAAAAACTACAGTTTTATCTTTATCAAAATCTTCAAGTTTTGGTGCGCTGTTAAAGTTACTGACTCTTACACCATTTGGAATCACTACTGCATCACCACCAAAATGATCAACCATAGTTCTTTTAGCTTCTTCACTCACCGCAATTCTTGCTATTACTTTTTCCATCATGGGTTGAAGTAAAAATTGCATATTTTTAACCGCATACATATTGTCATTAGAAGTGTGATGAGTGGCAACGATTGGTCCTCGGGCAGACCACGCTGCAATTATTGATGGACTTGGTGTTGTTGGTTCGTGCAAATGCAAAATATCAAATTTGCCATTTCTTAACCAATTTCTTGTTCTTGCAAATGCAGCAGGATCAAATTTAATTCTTGCAATCGAGCCGTTATATGGAAGAGCAATTGTGCTACCTGCATTTGTTGCATATACAGGTAAGTTTTCTTCATCACTTGTAGGTGTTAAAACATTTACATAGTGTCCTAGATCTAAAAGTGATTCAGTTAAATCTTGAATGTGTTGCTTAACACCACCTGGGACTGACCAATCATAGGGACAAACGATTCCAATTCTCATTTAATTTCCAACTAAATCATTATTTAATCTTTTTAAAGGTAATACTTCTTTCCAAACTCTTTGAAGTAAGTGCCAATCTTTTGGATGCTTCTTAATCTCAGATTCAAAAACACTTGCTAATTCTTGCGTTAAATTCAAAACATTTTGTTCTTTTGATAAATCTTTACTTGGTGCAAGTGGAGGGAAAAACTCGAAAGTTAATTTCTCATCAAAGTCATAATATGAAGACATTGGCAAAATCAGTCCATCAACTGTTGTAACAATTGCGGCTGGACCAACTGGAAAAGTTGTTTTTGCTTGACCATAATTTATTTCTATCCCATTTTTTGAAATATCTCTATCTGCCACAAGAGCAATCATGCGACCTTCTTTTGCTCTTCTTACTAACTTCATGAATATGTCAGTTTCCCCAGAGGTGGGAATTATTTCTACGCCAAATGAATTTCTGAACTTAACAAATCGATTAAATAAAGATTCCGGTTTTAGCCTTTCTGCAACCGTAGTTAGTGGGCCGAAATTATTTGTATACCAAAATCCGGCTGCATCCCAGTTACCCATATGAGCAACAGCTGTGACCAGAGGTTTACCTGACTTTTGTGCTGAATTTAAATTAATCATTCCTTTAACTCTTATATTTTTTTCTAGATAATTTTTATCCCATTTAGGTAAACGAAAAGCTTCTTGCCAATACCTTAAATAACTTCTCATTCCCTCTTGAACAACCTTTTCTAACTCAATTGAATTTTGATTTAGATTGAGCATAAAACTTAAATTTGCTCTAAGCTGCTGAACTCCTTTTATATCTTTGCGGTATGAATAATCGGCAATTTTTCGAAATATGTTCAAAGTAATTTTGTTAGGAAGTCTTTTTACTAAAAACCAGGCTAAGCCATAAACAGAACTAATAATAAGATTCATAAATCTTTCAAATTACTTTATTTAACTTGTTTATAGACAAAATTCATTCTTTGAAGCACAGTTATTAAACTAACAACTGCAAGAATCCAAATTGACCATTGAATAGCCATTGAAAGACCAAGTCCAGTTAAAAATGTTCCAAAAATGATGATTATGACTCTTTCAGGTCTTTCAGCTATGCCTGTATCGCAAGTTAAACCTAATCCTTCTGCTCTTGCTTTGGTGTAAGAAACAATTTCACTTGAGATAAGTGCAACCAAGCTAACAATAAAAAGAAGATTTTCTTGTTGAATAAGGAAGTAATAACTAATTGAAGCAAGCACTACCCCATCTGCAATTCGATCCATCACTGAATCAAAGAAAGCACCCCATTTTGATTTTTTGTTAAGCATTCTTGCCATGGTTCCATCCAAAGCATCAAATCCGACAAAAAATGTGAAAAGTAAAGACCCAATTAAAAATTGACCACGTGAAAAATAAATTACTGAAGTTAAACAAACCCCAAGTGTTCCAATAAAAGTAATTACATCTGCTGAAATTCTTAGTTTTATAAATAAAACAGCAAAAGGATGAGCAATCGCAGTTGAAATGTTTTTAGCTTTGGTTTTACTAAGCATCAGTCGTTCCAAGCATTAGCAAGCAAAATTTGTGTATCCTTTAGTAATTGTGGAATAGATTTTGCCCGTCCAATTATTGGCATAAAGTTTGTATCTCCACCCCATCTAGGAACTATGTGTTGGTGAAGATGATCAGCAACACTTGTTCCAGCTACGGGACCTTGATTCATTCCAATATTAAAACCTTGAGCACCACTGGCTTTTCTTAAAACTGACATTGATTTTCTGGTTAATTCATGCATTTCATTAGATTCTTCTGTTGTTATCGAAGTGTAATCAGCAAAATGTCTAAACGGTGCAATCAATAAATGTCCAGCGTTATAAGGATATAAATTTAAAACAACGTAATTATGTTTTCCTTTATAAACAACTAATGAATCTTCATCTTTTGCATCAGGTGCTGCGCAAAATGGACAACTTTGTTCAACTGTTCCATCAGATCTAACGTCAGTTAAATACTGTCCACGATGTGGAGTCCATAAACGAATCCAAGCATCTGGTAGCCCAGTTTGAGGAGTGTTCATTTAAACCTGTATTCGGTTTTCAATTGCTGAAATAATTTTTTCTATCGCTTTTTCGATAGGTACAGAGTTTTCTTGAGAACCATCTCTATATCTAAATGAAACCGCATTTGAAGAAACATCTTGATCCCCAGCAATTAACATGAAAGGTACTTTTTGAGTTTGGGCATTTCTAATTTTTTTCTGCATACGATCATCGCTTGCATCTAATTCAACTCTCACACCCAGTTTTCTTAATTTCAAAATTATTTCCTCCAAATAGGAATTATGTGATTCAGCAATAGGAATTGCCACTACTTGAATTGGTGCAAGCCAAACAGGAAATGCCCCTGCATAGTGTTCTAGAAGAACACCAAAAAATCTTTCGATTGATCCAAATAATGCTCTATGAATCATGACTGGTCTTTTTACTTGACCATCTTTATCTTTGAATTCCAATTCAAATTTTTGCGGTAATTGAAAATCAACTTGGATTGTGCTCATTTGCCAAGTTCTGCCAAGTGCATCTTTTGCTTGAACCGAAATCTTAGGACCATAAAAAGCAGCACCACCCTCATCCATGACAAGTGGAATGTTTTGCGCATTTGCAGCTTTTCTTAAAATTTCTGTTGCTTCTGCCCACTCACTATCTTTACCAATAAATTTTTCATCATTTTTAGTAGAAAGCTCTAAATAAAAATCATCAAGGCCAAAATCCTTCAACAAATTGAGCACAAATTTTAGTAACGAATCCAATTCGACTGGCATATTTTCTAAAGTTGTATAAATATGAGCATCGTCTTGAGTCATTCCTCTAACCCGTGTTAAACCATGCACAACACCTGATTTTTCGTATCGATAAACACTTCCGAATTCAAATAATCTCAATGGTAAATCTCTATATGACTTTGAGCTTGATTTAAAGATCAAATTATGAAAAGGACAATTCATTGGTTTTAAGTAATAATTTTGCGCCGGTTTTTTTACACTGCCATCTTCATTGAATTCTGCATCCAACTGCATTGCTGGAAACATTCCCTCTTTGTACCACTCAAGATGTCCTGAAGTTTCAAAAAGATGCGATTTAGTTATGTGAGGTGAGTAAACAAATTCATAACCTGCTTCTTCATGTTTTTTACGGGAGTAATCCTCCATAACTTTTCGAATGACTCCACCCTTTGGATGAAAAACTGCAAGACCTGAACCAATTTCATCTGGAAAAGAAAATAAATCTAATTCTACTCCAAGTTTTCGATGATCTCTTTTTTCTGCTTCAACTAAAAATTCTAAATATTTTTCAAGTTCTTCTTTGCTAGCCCAAGCAGTGCCATAAATTCTTTGCAATTGAGGATTTTTTTCATCACTTCGCCAATAAACTCCAGCAGTTCTCATCAATTTGAATGAACCTAAATATTTTGTTGATGGTACATGTGGTCCGCGGCAAAGATCTGACCAAACAACATTTCCTGATCTAAAATCAATGTTGTCATAAATTGTGAGTTCTGTGCCTCCAACTTCCATAACTTCATCTGTTGGATTGCCTTTTAAACCTATTAGTTCTAATTTAAAGGGTTCGTTAGTTAATTCTTTTCTTAAAGCGTCTTCATTACTTACTCTTCGAGAAAATCTTTGACCACTTTTAATTATTTCTTTCATTTTTGATTCAATTTTTATTAAATCTTCTGGATTAAAATTCTCTTGAACTTTGAAATCATAATAGAAACCATCTTTAATGGGTGGTCCAATTCCAAGTCTTGTTTGAGGGTTTAAGCTTTGGACAGCTTGAGCAAGAATATGAGCGGTACTGTGTCGGATGACACTTAATCCTTCATCTGAATTTGCGTTTACTGAAATTACTTCGTCACCATTTTTTAAAGGTGTTACTAAATCAACTAATTTTCCATTAAGTTTTGCAACAACAACATTTTTATCTTCTTTAAATAAATCAATAATATTTGAGTTTTCTGCAACAGTAACATCACTACCGTCCACTCGGACTTTGATGTCACCCACAAAAAACCTCTTTCAGATTATTTAAGTCTTTGTTTTAACTTAGTAATTGGCAGAACTGAACGTCCGTTATTGCCACTTACCTTTGTTAATTCCACTAATCCTTTACCACAAATTACTACCGGGACTCCATTAATTAGTTTCCAAATTTTTCCTGGAGTTCTATTTACAATTGTAGGGTTTTCTTTACTGACTTTTGCGTCAAAAATTCGTATTTCTTCTTCTCCAAGAAAACTTTTAGCACCAACATATGGATAGCTTGAAGCGTGAATATGTCTAACAATCACTTCAGCTGATTGACTCCAGTCAATTTGAAAATCTTCTTCATCTCGCCAAAGACTATAGGTAGCAGATCTGTGGTTTTGTGGTTTTCCAGTCGTCTTGCCACTTTTCTCAATTTGATAGCAAACTCTTCTTAATAATTTTTCAATTAAGTTTGAAATTATTTTCAAAGCTTCTTCAAGTTTCATTGGATACTTAATACTTTTAGCTTCTTGAGCAATTATTGGGCCTGCATCTACTTCATCGGTTGCGATTAAAGCTGTGGCACCGATTCGAGTATCCCCATTTATTAATGCAGTCAAGAGTGGATTAAAACCTCTATATTTTGGCAATAAAGAATCATGAATAACAATTACTTGAGAATAATTTGCTTCAATTAATTTTTTCCAACCAACTGCAATAGCTAATTCAGAAATTCGACCTGGATCATTAAGTGTTGTTCTAATGTTAAATTGTTCAAATAATTTGACCATTGATTCCAATGGGTCATCGATAGTTCCTGAATCTGGAGCAAGAGTTACATTGCCTATAAGTGATTTATGATTTTCCAATAAAAATTTTGCGGCTGCAAAACCTTTGACACCGCATAAATAAAGATCAACTTTTACGTCACTCACGCATCAAATACTACACTTAAGAGGATTTACGTGAGTTTTTTTATCTTGGAAATCTAGTCCAAACCCACCAACTAGCGATAAATGTCAAAATTCCAAAAAAAGTAAACAGAACATAAATCCACCAAGCAGGTTTTCTACCAGCGATTTTTGCTTTTTCTAATCGAAGTCTTATAGGAGCCAATAAATTACTTGCCCAGGCAAATTCTGTAGCTAAAGTGACAAAACCTAAAAATATTAATAACCAACCAGGTCCTGGCAATACTAAAAGAACGATTCCGACTCCAACTAAAAAAAATCCAATAAAAAATATTGCGGTACGCCAAAAAGCATTAGCAATTTTATTTGCTCTGATTGTTGCTCTGATTATTTTTATCGGACCAGTTGGTCTATCACCCATAAGTTCAAGAATAATTCTTATTTAGACTTTATACAACTTTAGGGCTTGAATTAACGACTTGTTTACTTGCTATTTCAAATAAATTTGCACACTTTAATTCAGTTTCAAGCCATTCACTTTCTGCCTCTGAACCCCAAGTGATTCCAGCACCTGTTCCAAAAAATAAATATTCACCATCTATCCAAAAAGTTCTAATGGCTACTGATAATTTTGCTTTTTGTTGAAAAGTATCAATCCAACCAATCGTGCCGCAATAAATTCCTCTATTACCCTGCTCTAGTTTTGCGATTAATTTTAAAGCACTAATTTTGGGCGCACCTGTTACAGATCCTGGTGGAAATGTTGCCTTTAATATTTCACTCCACTTGGTTTGATCATTTAATTTTCCCTTAACTGTTGATACAAGATGAACCAAACCTGGATGAGATTGAACTTCCAATAAATTAGGAACTTCAACACTTCCGGTTTTACATACACGAGATAAATCATTGCGTACTAGATCAACAATCATGATGTTTTCTGCTCGATCTTTTTCTGTTAAGTCTGATTCAGTTTTTCCAGTTCCCTTAATAGGCGAAGAATAAATAAAATCATTATCACGTTCTAAAAATAATTCTGGAGACGCAGAAGCAATCAATATATCTTTATTAAGTCTCTCGTGGCTTTCTTTGGAAACTTTTATAAGACTTGAAAATGGAGCAGGATTACCAGCCTTCAAAAGAGTAAAAAGGCCCTTTATGTCAAAATCAGTTTCATTAATTTTGGCTTTTAATACCCTGCAAATATTTGCTTGATAAACATCACCTAAAGAAATATGGTCTCTTAATTTGTTTACCGCATCAACATATTGATTTTTATTTAAAGAAGATTCCCAAGAGGCTTTATTTACACCTTTCCAATTACCACCAATTTGATTATTTTGATTTAAATCTTTAAATTTCAGTAATAACCATGACTGTTCAAAGCTTCCAATCACTACCCAGTAGCCAGGTTCACTAAGTCTTTCTAAATCAACTGTGACATCAAGTAAATGTTCAAACCTTTTATCCCCAAATTCTGCAAATGCAACAGGAGAATTTTGAACTTTTTTTTCATTCATAACTTGAGAGATTACCTGCGTATTGCCTCATTCGATACTCGGCGCAAGCCATAAACCTGGCTTTCAGGTATCTTTAATGGGTACGAATCAATATTTTATTGGTGTAAAAAATTCGATATTGATTGTTACGCGGACGTAGCGCAGTTGGTAGCGCATAACCTTGCCAAGGTTAGGGTCGCGGGTTCAAGTCCCGTCGTCCGCTCGATTAATTTAAAAAATTTTTTTTAAATTAAATTACGGTGGAGTGGCCGAGAGGCGAGGCAGCGGCCTGCAAAGCCGCGTACACGGGTTCAAATCCCGTCTCCACCTCAAAGTAAAAATTAAATATTGGGTCGGTTAGCTCAGTTGGCTAGAGCGCATCCTTGACATGGATGAGGTCGGAGGTTCGAGCCCTCTATCGACCACAATTACTTATCTTTTAACAATTCAATTAATAATTTAGAATCAACTTTCCAATCGTTTGGTATTTGAATAGTTTTTTTATTAACTTTAAAATCTTTTAATTCTTTTTTTAACCTTTTTATATTATGGGTTCTCCAAGGACCCAATAAAATATGATTTTTTAACACTGAAACACCAAGTAGGTATTCATCCCCTTTTTTAAGCATGGGTTGATTCCAGGCCATAACGAGTTCTAATTTTGGAAATTTGGTTTGAAGAACTTTGAATATTTTTTTAACAGTTTTTGATTGTTCATTAGTAGCAGTCTCTAAATATTGAGATATAGAATCAAACCTTTTTGAAGATTTTGAACCCCTTGAGAACATAACTAGAGCATTAGCGTGAGATTGGCTAAAGCCATGGTTTTCTTTTAGAAAAGCTATTTGTTCAGGATATTTCTTTCCTGCAACTTTTTTCATTTGATCAAACCAGTAAGACATGGGTAAGCCATGTTTTTTTTCAATTAGAGGAAAAAACTTGCTTCTATCCCCACTTTTATCTTTCAAATTTACCTTTATTTCTTATATTTGAATACCAAAATTTTACCACTGTCGGTTGTGGCAATAATTTCATTTGCGTTGGTATCTAAATCTCTAATTCTTTCTTTCACCTTGATCCTTTTTTCTTCTGTAATTTTATTATTTGAGTCCATCCTTAAGAGCACTAAAGTTTCTTCTTTAAGTGTGCCCATGGCAATTTGGTTAGACCAATTACCCCAATTTTTTGGAATCTGAACTAACTCAGTTGGTGCAATCGAAGGCACCCAATATTTAATGGGTTCTTCATAACCAGCATGGGTTCCGTTATTTTTTGGTTTTATGTAATCCCCTACTCCGTAAGCTTTGCCATAAGTAACAAATGGCCATCCATAGTCTGAATTTGGTTTCACAATATTGATTTCATCTCCACCTCTTGGTCCATGCTCTGAAACCAAAAGTAAATTATTTAAATTTAATATTCCTTGCATATTTCTATGTCCATAGGAAACTTTAGAAACAGAATTTTTACTTATTTTGAAAACTGAACCTAAATCTTTTCTTAGATTCACATCATCAATTTTTTTATATCCTAGATCTCCTATTGTTAAATAAGCAGAATTTTGATCAATTTTTTCCATTCGTCCAGATGCGTGCTGAACTGCGCTGATTGGTACACAGGGCTTTGAAATAAACCAATTACTCTTTCTTTGTAAAGAATTTTTTGAAAGATCAATATCAACTTCATCCACTATTACCTCAACACAGTTTCCATTGCTACCAAGTCTTGGGTATGAAATTAATGTTTTAATACTTTTTGACGATTCACTTAAAATCAAGATGTCAGTGATGGCAAATCTTGAGTCTTTTTTTCGTTGAGCACTACTTATTAAATCTCCCAATTTAATTAGTTTTCTTTTTTTCCCATCACCTAAATAAATAGTTCCACCGTTTGCTCCACCGCCTAGTAATAAATCGCCATTTTTTAATGCGGCTAATGCTGGGCCTCTTTGATTATTTCCACCTTTGGTAATAGCTTCTGAAACATTCATTTTTTGAATATCAATATTTAAATCTTCAGCATAAGCAGGTTGTGCTAAAAATACTGACAGTAAACAAAATAAAATAAATCTTTTTTTCATTAATATCCTGCCATTGCTAAAAGATCACTTGTTCCATATGCGTAAACATTTAAATCAATGGCACCTCTTGGAATCCCATATTTTTGACCATCGCCTCTGTCTGTGTATTGCCAAAATGTCCAAGCTTTGTCACATCCAGAAACACTCCATACAGTTCTGGTGCAACCTCTTGAAGGAGTTGAAGCAGGATTTGCAGTTTGGGAATAATTTGCAATCCATAAAGGATTACTGGAAAGAGCCGGACTTTTCAAATAACTACTTATGAAATTTAAATTTGAATAAATAATCGCATTTTTTCCAGTTCTTTCTTTAACTCTTGATACAAAACCGAGAGAAAAATTAGTTACTACTGCTGCACTTGTACCAGATGGTCTTGAGAAACTTTCAATGTCTAAAACAATTGGTAGAACTCCAGGAACTAAACCACCAAGTGAATTTAAATGATCAATTGGTAAATCTGCTTGTTGTTGTCCTGCTCCGAAAGCAGCATCTGCAGAAATTCCTCTTGGAATTAAAGCTGCGTGATAAATACCAGTTAGTAAACCTGCTTCCCTTGCTGCCGGAAAATCTATGGATGACCAATATTTAGCAGGACCTGCACCTAAAGGATGAGAATCTGTACCTTTAATAAAAATAAATCTTGCACCTGCGTCATACATTTTTACAAAATCAATCAACTTATTTCCACTATGTTGCCATCGAGAAATGTCTGTGCCAAGGATTCGATCTCCTGGACCTACTCGAGCAGATACATTAGCTTTATTTCTAGATAATCCTGCCAAAACTAATTTCTTTAAAACTGCTTCTTTTTGAGCAACAATTTTTTTAATTTTCTCTGCTTCTTGTGCTGCTTTTTCTCTAACCTTTGTTAACTCAACAACAATTTCAGCTGATCTAAGTTTCTTTTCTGATATTTCTTTTTCTCTAACTTGTAAATCTTGTTCTTTAACTTCAAGTTGAGCTTTATTTTCATTCAATTCTTTAACTACTTTGGTACTGTTTGCTAATAGTGCTTGCAATGAAGCAAAAGTTGCAAGGGCTTCATTTGAATCATCTGAGGATAAAATTGCCTCTACTAAATAAAGTTCTTGCTGAGAACCATCGATAAAAGTGGCTCGAACTAGATCATCTATTTGGGCTTGCACTCTGTTTATTTCAGCTATCAGAGCATTAATTTCTGCAATTATCTGATCTCTTTCTCGTTGAGCTTGTTCTAGTTCTGCTTTTATTCTTCTGTCTTCTGCAATTGCTGCATTTAATTCATTTGTGGTTTGCTTCAAAACTTCTTGTGCCTGGGCTAATTCTTTTTTCGAAGCAGCAATTTCACCTCTTATGGCGTCTATTTCTGCATCTTTAGGCAATGAGACCGCCAGCACCGATGAGCCTTGTAACAATACAAAAGCCACAAAAGTGCTCAACAATTTCTTCATATGCCCCACCCTTTCCACTATGCCACAGACAATTTTTTTTAAAAGTTGAAACGATTAATAGGTACAAATTCTTTAAATTTTTCGCTATATTTATAAAAAGTCGATCCTAAAGGAGTAGTAATGGGCGAAAAATCCAAAGGAAATGTGAACAAAAAGAAACCAGCCACTAAATCTCTAAAAGAAAAAAGAGCAGCTAAACAAGAAAAGAAAGCAGCAAAAGCTAACAGAGGCTAAGTTATCTGCGCTCTGAAAGTGGCAGTGAATTGTCTAGAACTGCAACTGGAGTAGTTGATGGACTTGCTGCAGGTGTTGGCGCTACTTCAGTTGGGGTGTCATTAACTGGAGCATTTTTCCAAACTCTTAATTGAAGCCAAGTAACTGGATTTATGGTCTCATCATTTTTATTGTGTGCTTCAAAATGAAGATGAGAACCAGTGGTATGTCCTGATGAGCCAACTAAACCAATCTTTTCTCCAACTTCTAAATATTCACCTTTTTTAGCAATTCTTTTTGACATGTGTGCATACCAAGTTGTGGTGCCATCGGCATGTTCCATAATCACTAATCGTCCATAAGCTTTTTTCCATCCAGAGAAAATTACTTTTCCTGGATAAACAGCTTTAATAACGGTTCCTCGAGGAGCTCGAATATCAATTCCGTCATGTCTTCTTCCAGACCAACGTCTTCCTTTTTGGTTATAAACTGCAGAAATTTCTCCAACTACTGGCAATTTGTATGGCAAAGATCTACTTGAAGTTCCGCGAGCAGGTTGCTTGCCTCTTTGATTTTCTGGAATTAATGAAGGATCAATTTGGGCCTGGACTTCTTCAGGAGAAGCTTCTTCGAAATCTTTACTGGATCTTTGTTCATCTTTCAGCGAATCTAAAGCGATAAATATTTCCGCCCAACCAATTGGTCCAACTTGAGTTCCATCATCGCTATCGCCATTGTCTGCATAAAATTTTGCAACAGCTCTAGTTGTTTGTGGTCCGTATTTTCCGTTTGCTACAGAAATGTCATAACCTAAATCGATTAATGCTTGTTGCATTCGTTTAACGGCAGAGTTATCTGCCCCCACGCTTACTCTGGAAGTTCCTGGATAGTCAGGTACTCCGTCTGCAAAGGCTGGGGAAACTGAAATTGTGCTGGCCAAGATCCCTGAAATTGCTAGGGATGCCAGGCGTCTTTGAAGGCGCATACCAATAGACCTTACCAAGACCCCAAGATTTATGGGGCATTTAGGCTCACAGTTTGGGAAAACTTAGGGTTTGATGCTTACTTCAAGGCGATTTGAGTCATCAGCGCTACAGCCATTACTCATTGGTACCTCCAGAATGCCTTTGACCCCTGAGGTGATTACCGCACCAGCAGGAATTGTCGCTGTGAAATAGATTGTTTGTCCATTTCCAAAACATCCAGCTGGATAAGAAGTTGTTGAATAGAGTTTTTTGTCTGGGGATTGATATTTACCAGTTGTGGTAATCAAAGATTTAGTGTTATTCCCACCAGCCACATTGGTAACAGAAAGTTGAACTATCCATCTGTTCAATGAATCCTGGTAAATAGTGCCAGAATCCATTTGTACACCTTTACCCCAATAGACAGCTTTTATGTCGTTTGCGTATTGCCAGGTGACCTTTGGCAGTGCTTTGACTCTGGAAGCAATAGAAACTTTGGATCCACCATCAGATTTAATCGACCAAGATGTAATTTTTCCTTGTTTATTAAATTTAAAATCTGTATAAGTACCGCTAAAACCTGGAACAGCAGTTGTTAAAACGACTTTTCCATTTGTAATTTTGGCTGAACCTGCTGCTGAATTAGTTGGAACATTGCCAAGAGGTCTTCCCACTTGATCTACTGAGCGGAAATATTTTTCTGATGAATAAAAATTCTGAACCATCGATACTGCTAAATCAGCAGAACCAGAAACATTCTTTCTAGCAGAATTAATCGAATCTGGATTGCTTGAAGCAAGTGCTTTAAAAACTTTTTCAACTTTTGCTTGTTGGCTCTTGGTTAATTTGGTGGCTGCTTGGCTAGTAGCAGCAAAACTTAGGAGTAATAAGGTGCTTAAAAATACCGAAATGATACTTCTTTGATTTTTATTCATGTTTCTTATGTTACTCCGACATCAAGTCTCTGGTTAAACTGCAACACCTACCTCTATGCAGAAATTGTGAAGTAGATTTAGGCCTAAGTATGTTACGAATCAGCCCCCAGCCAGAAAAAATACTAGACAAATCGCAATTATCTGATTTGTACTCATGGCCAGAAAAGCCCTGGCTTAGAGCCAATATGGTTCAAACTTTAGATGGCTCTGTCTTAGATTCATCGGGTTCTACAGATTCGATCACTAACGATATTGATAAAAATGTTTTTAGAGTTTTACGCCAGTTATCAGATGTGATTATTGTTGGATCTAAAACTGCCATTATCAATAAGTATCAAGATATAAAAGTAAATGAACAAAACAAAGAATTAAGAAAAAAATTAAAACTTACATCCATTCCTCGTCTTGCTATTATTACTAATAATTTTAATCTTGATAATAATTTTTTTACAAATTGGAAAGATTCTGCCCCACCTTTGATTTACACTCATGAATCAAATCAAAAGTTTGAAGAAAATTTTAAAAATTTTGCTGAGTTTAATTACTGTGGAAAATCTGAAGTTGATTTAAAAAAAGTAAAAAAAGATTTATTTCAA
Source organism: Actinomycetota bacterium (assembly GCA_041170365.1). Classification (GTDB taxonomy): domain Bacteria; phylum Actinomycetota; class Actinomycetes; order S36-B12; family UBA5976; genus ATZT02. The sequence continues at coordinate 37,292 of JBEAYY010000061.1, read as the reverse complement.
AAATCTTTCAAACGGCTTTTATGCGAAGGTGGCCCAACTCTTCTAAATTCAATGTTTCGAAATAATTTGATTGATGAATTAGATCTAACTTTGCAAGTCAAACTTTCTCACGCAAGCAATCTGAGAAAAATTGTCCAAGGCCCACTTTTAGAACCTTTTGTTAATCTAAGTCCTTATCAAGTGATCCAGCATGAAAAAACTCTTCTCTTGCGCTATTTAGTTCAGGGCCATAGGTTATAAATATGAGTGAAGATATTTCAGACATCAAACCAGATGGTGAAAAATATCCAGTAACTAGATCTAATGAGGAATGGAAAAATCAATTAACAAATTTTGAATATTTCGTTTTGAGACAAGCAGGAACTGAACCTGCTTGGAGTGGAAGTATTGAAAAAGGAAATAACATCACTTATCACTGCAAAGGTTGTGATGCCAAATTATTTACTTCAAATGAAAAATTTGAATCAAATTGTGGTTGGCCTTCTTTCTGGTCACCTTTAGCAAAAGAAGCTGTCATAGAAATCGATGATTTTTCATTGGGGATGAAAAGAACTGAAGTTAGATGTGCCAGTTGTGGATCACACTTAGGTCATGTTTTTGAAGGAGAAGGATTTTCAACCCCAACAGATCTTCGTTACTGCATTAATGCAGTTTGTTTAAAAACCATTTAGAACCAATCAATTCGGCGTTGCACCACATCTGTAACTTCTGTAACACCTACAGTTAACAATGTGAAAGATCAAAATTCCCACTTCAATCAACTTGTTGAAGAGGTTCGTCGTTCACCTTTAAGACCTGAAGTTACAACGGAGGAAGTGCCAGCGCCGTTAAGACTTGCACCTTATTCGCTGGCAATTGCAGCTGAAGTTCTTGAAGGTGAAGATGATTTAAGTAATGGTCGATTAGTTTTACTTTATGATCCAGAATTTGTTGAAACCTGGCAAGGAAATATTCGCTTAGTCACTTTTACTAAAGCAAGAATTGAACCCGATCTTGCCCAAGATCCAATGCTTACCCAAGTTGGATGGACTTGGCTTCTTGATTGTTTACGGGATAGAGATGTTGAAGCAGTAGCGCTTTCTGGCACAGTCACTAGAACTTCATCCGAGTCTTTTGGAGATTTAGATAATCACCCACTTCCAGGAACTATTGAAATCAGAGCTTCTTGGACAGTCACAAATAATTTAGGTTTACATGTTGCCTCCTGGGCAGATTTACTGTGTCAAGCTGCAGGTTTACAACCTTTGCCACCAGGAATGGCAAGAATTAAGAAAACTCATTAACTAAATTCATTAGAATTATTTAATATGTCTAAATCCTTAGAGGAAATAACACTTGAGGAAAATGACTTTTTAACTCATATTACAAAACCAATCAGAAAATTTCATTTAGTTGAATCAGATGATCAATTAGAAAAAATGTGTAAAGATTTAATTCAGATTGATGATTATCTTGCAATTGATACCGAAAGAGCATCTGGATTTAAATATTTCAATAGGGCTTATCTAATTCAGGTAGCAACAGAAAAATCAGATATTTTTTTGATTGATCCCATTAATATAAAAGATTTAAAAAATTTACAAAATTTATTTTCAAGTAAGCCTTGGATATTGCATGCTGCAACACAAGATTTACCTTGTTTATTAGAACTAGGACTTAAACCAAAAGAAATATTTGATACTGAATTGGCTGCAAGATTATTATCGCTTCCCAAAGTTGGATTAGCAGGATTATTAGAAGATGAACTTGCTATTACTTTAGACAAAGAGCATTCTGCAGTTAATTGGTCAATTAGGCCATTAGAAAGTGATTGGCTTAATTACGCTGCATTAGACGTTGAGTTCTTACATAAATTAATGTATTCGTTGCAAAGAAAATTAGAATCATTTAATAAATTATCAATCGCCCAAGAAGAATTTGCCTATTTATGTCATTGGCAACCTAATGAATCAAGGAAGGAACCTTGGCGTAGAACCTCAGGTATGCATGATATAAAAAACGGCTTAGATAGTTCTATAGTTAAAAATTTGTGGCTTAAACGAGATGAAATTGCACAACAACAAGACATTGCACCTGGTCGCGTACTAAATGATGCAAGCATTATCGAAATAGCGTTAACAAAACCAAAAAGTGAAATAGAATTAAGTGAATTAAAAACTATTAAATATCGATCAAGTCAACAATATTCTCGAATTTGGTTTGAAGCTCTACAAGAATCACTCAATCTTGATCCAAAAGAGTGGCCAGTTAAAGTTTCAAATTCAGAAACTATTCCCTTGCCTAAGTCTTGGGAGCAAAAAAATCCGGAAGCATTTAATCGTCTAAAAACTTTAAAAAGTTTAATTTCACTTCACTCCCAAGAATTAAATATTCCGATTGAAAATTTGTGTTCCCCTGATTTGGTGCGTAAATGGTGCTGGCTCATGCCCACGACTGAGGTGGAGATAACCTCCCAGTGGTTTTTGGATCAAGGGGCAAGGCCTTGGCAGGCTCAGATCATGGGGGTTTTGAGTCAAAAAGTATTAGACAACCCTGGGGTTGACGAATTCCCAAACATGGCCTAGGTTTGAAAGTAAGCTAAAAAATTAAGGAATTTCGTGCTCGCTGGTTTACTGATTGGTCTTCGTGAGGGCTTAGAGGCCTCTCTTATTGTGGGTATTTTGATTGCCTATTTAGTCAAAATAGATTTACGAAGCCGAATTAAAAGTATCTGGGTTGGCGTTATTTCTGCAACCATCTTCTCTTTAGTTGTCGGAGTAGCAGTAGGGCTTACCTCTGAATCACTGAGTGAATTTGCTGAAAAATTCTTCGCAGGAACCATGAGTTTTGTTGCAGTTGGATTTGTTACCGGCATGATTTTTTGGATGCGAACAGCTTCTAAAGGTTTAGCAAAAGATTTAAGAAATCAAATTGACAATGCTTTAATCTCAGGCGGTACCTTTGGATTAACGGTTTTGTCTTTTGCAGCAGTTGCTCGCGAAGGTGTCGAAACAGCAATATTTTTATGGGCTACTGCCCAAAACTCTGGAAGCCTTCCAACACTTGTTGGTGGTTTCACAGGTATCGCAATGTCTATTTTCCTCGGATATTTAATTTACTTAGGTGCTATTAAATTAAATCTTTCTTTCTTTTTCAAAACAACAGGCATTCTTTTAATGATAGTTGCTGCAGGAGTTTTAACATATGGAATTCACGAATTCCAAGAGTTAGGTTGGCTTCCTGGATTAAATTCTATTGCTTACGACATTTCAGGAATCTTAGATCCAAATGGATTTGTAGCAACAATGTTTAGAGGTTTATTAAGTCTTAGAACCTCTATGTCTTGGTTGGAAGTTTATGCCTATATTGCCTACATTTTGGTTGTTGGATATTTCTTCTTAAAACCAAGTAAAACAAAAACAGTTGAACAACAGACTGTTAAAGTAAGTTAATTCTTTTTAACTTTTTCAGAAATTGCATTATCAAATCTTGCCATTACTTCAATAATATCTCTCGAAATATCTTGAGCTGTTAAGCCTATTTCATTTAAAACTTGTGCTCTAGATGCATGATCTAAGAATTTTTCAGGAATTCCAAAATCTCTTTGTGGCGTGTAAATATTTCTATCCCTTAAGAATTGAGAAATACTAGAACCTGTTCCACCTGATCTTGAATTGTCTTCAATTACTGCAACTAAACGATGTCTTGCTCCTAAATTTGCAAGATAACTTGGTAAAGGTTTAATCCATCTTGGATCAATCACTGTTACACCTAAGCCTTGATCAATTAATCTTTGAGCAACTTCATTTGCTAAATGGGCCATCGCCCCAATTGCAACCACCAAGACATCTTCTTCACCTTTTTTATTTAAAACATCTATTCCTTCGATTCTTTCTTTAACATTCACAGGAGAAACTATTGCTCCTTTAGGAAATCTAATAACAGTTGGTCGATCTTTAACTACAACTGATTCTCTTAAAAGTTCTCGTAAAGTTTGAGCATCTCTTGGTGCTGCCAACATTAAATTAGGCACAACTTGCAAAATTGATAAATCCCACATGCCGTTATGGCTTGCTCCATCATCACCAGTGATTCCTGCTCGATCTAAAATAAAAGTCACTCCAGCTTTATGTAAAGCAACATCAAGTAATAATTGATCAAATGCGCGATTTAAAAACGTGGCATATATAGCAACAACAGGATGAAGTCCCCCAAGTGCCATTCCAGCTGCAGAAGTTGTGGCATGTTGTTCGGCAATTCCCACATCATAAATTCGATCTGGAAATTCTTTAGCAAATTTATCTAAACCAGTTGGACCAAGCATTGCTGCTGTGATTGCAACAACATCTTTTCTTTCTTTTCCAATTGCCACTAATTCGTCACTAAAAACACTTGTCCAAGTTGTAACACTTGCACTTACTGGTTTTCCGGTTGCAGGATCAATAATTCCTGTTGCATGAAATTTTTCCGCTTCATCTTCTAAAGCAGGTGCATAACCTTTACCTTTTTCGGTAATAACGTGCACCATAACTGGGCCGTGAAATCTTTTGGCGTATTGCAAAGCATTTTCTATTAAATCTTCATCATGACCATTAACTGGCCCTATGTATTTCAAACCTAAATCTTCAAATAAACCTTGTGGTGCAAAAACATCTTTAATTCCTTTTTTCATACCATGCAATGCTTCAAATACCGGTCGACCAATTGGAGATCGAAGTAATGTTTCTTTGCCCCAATCTAAAACCCTTTCATAGGTTTCATTTGTTCGTAATGCAGCTAAGTGTTCAGATAATCCACCGATTGTTGGAGAATAAGATCTTCCGTTATCGTTTACCACGATTACTAAAGGTCTGTGTTTTTGTGAAGCAATATTATTTAAAGCTTCCCAACTCATTCCTCCTGTAAGAGATCCATCTCCTACTACTGCCACAACGTGTCGATCTTTTAATTCACCAGATTGTTCAAAAGCTCGTGCTAAACCATCTGCCCATGACAAGGCAGTTGAAGCATGAGAATTTTCTACAAAATCATGTTCGGATTCAGATCTTGATGGATAACCCGAAATTCCATCTTTTTTTCTCAAATCACTAAATTTATCTAATCTTCCTGTAAACATTTTGTGCACATATGATTGATGCCCTGTGTCCCAAATAATGGCATCTTTAGGTGAATCAAAAACTCGATGCAATGCAATAGTTAATTCCACAACTCCAAGATTTGGACCTAAGTGTCCTCCAGTTTTTGAAACTTTAGAAATTAAAAATTCTCTAATTTCACGAGCAAGGGCTGGTAATTGTGCAGAAGTAAGTTTCTTTAAATCATGGGGTGAATTTATTGAATTCAAAAGACCCATCGAAATCTTCCTCCTTTATTTTTAAAACTCTATAAGGTTTAGGCACTGCTGCAATTCTATTTCAGCAACTTTAATTGTCCTATTTCTGCTATTTTTCCTCACGAATTGCGGTTATATCCCATTTAACCTCTGCTTTCAGAGGTTTTTCAGGAGTTGCCACAAATAATGCATGATTGGCTGCATTTGGAGGTCCAGTTTGAGGTTCAATGCAAAAACTATCTTCAGGTTCGTCATAGATTACAAAAGTTTGATGATCAAATTTAAAATCAAGTCTTAAAGCATTAGGCCATTCAATAAATCCTTTGCCACTTGGCACATCAAAAGCATCATCAAAGGGAGGAAGTCCAATTTCTTTTGTTTGATTCAATGTCACAAAATCTTTAGTTCTTATATATTGCGAAACTGCTTCAATTGCATATTTAGCTTTTTTTCCATTTCCTAAATCTCTTTTAAACCAAGGATGCCATCCGATTTGGACTGGAAATTCTTCATCAACCTCTATTGAAGCACTGCAACGAATAAAGTTGTTTGCAACAAACCATTTTTGTTTAATAGTTGCATTAACTGGAAAATTTTTATTTGATGTATGAATTATTTCAACAAAGTTTTCTTGATGATTTATAACTTTACCTTCTTGAAATGCAACCGTGCCATGTATTGCCCAATTTTGAAAATTTATCTCTTGGGGATAATTTTTACCTTTATAAATTATTTCGTTATTTTCTAATCTTCCAGCCCATGGTGCCATCAAATACCATCCTCCAACTAAAGGATTTTCAGTTTTTGGGGCAATTATTTGATATTTACCAATATGGCATTCTAAAACTTGACCACCAAGTAGTGGATCAATTACTAATTTATTTGAACCTTGAGCAATAGAGATAGTCATTAAAAAGTCTTAATTAAAACTTTTTAACTTCCAGCTCTAGATTTTCTTCTAGATATAGCATCAGCAGTTGCTGCAAGTAGTAAAACTGCACCTGTTACTGCCAAATTTAATCCTGAAGCAAGACCAATAAGACCAAGTCCATTATCAATAATTGCGATTACAAATCCACCAATTACTGCATCACTAAGTCTTCCTCGACCACCAAACAAGCTAACTCCACCCACAACTGCTGCAGCAATTGCATTTAACACAATGGAGCGACCAGCTGCAGCATCAACTGATGCTTGTCTTGAAGCCAACAAAATTCCTGCGATTCCTGCAAAAGTGGAAGAAATCATAAAAACAGTAATTCTTACTCGATCAACACGAATACCAGCACGTCTTGCTGCTTCTGCATTTCCACCAACTGCATAAACGTGTCTGCCAAATTTTGTTCTATTCAAAACAAAAGTTCCTGCTGCAAGAAGAATTAAAACAATTGGCACAACCCAAGGAACACCTTTTAGCGATGTAACTGCAGGATTAGCGCCACGTTCTTGATTTAAGAAAGTTACGACAGCTGCTCCAACTATTAATAGAGTTAAAGACTTTGCAATCAAAATACTTATTGGTTTGCTTGCTTGACCAGAAGCACTTCTTTGTCTTCTTGAAATTAAAGACGTTAATAGGTAAAGAACAAAAACAATGACCAATAAAATCCAGCCAAAAATCAATGGCATAGGTTTATTCATGATTGCAAGAATTACTGGAGCATCAATACCAATTAATCCACCACGACCAATAACAACTAGTTGTAATCCTTGAAAAGCTAAAAATGCCGCCAGCGTTACCACGAACGAGGGTATTCCAACTTTTGCAACTAAGAGTCCAACTAAAAATCCAACTAGCATTCCAAAAAGAATTGCGATAATAACTGCAATTGGCCATGAAACTCCGTAATTAAACATTGAAACAGCTAAGAAGCCTGCTGATAATCCGGCAGTAACACCAGCCGATAAATCAATTTCCCCAAGTAATAAAACAAAAGTTAATCCCATTGCAAGAGTAGTAACTGTTGCAGTTTGAGTTAAAAGATTTGCAAAATTAATTGGTTTTAAAAATATAGGATTAGCAAAAGCAAAAATGGTTGCAAGAATTACCAGACCTAAAAGTGCAGGTAGCGATCCAGTTTCTCCACCTCTTACTCTTACAACATAATCTTTAAAAGCATCAAGTAAAGATCCTTCATTACCTGTCTGAACTGCATTTTGATTTGACATGTTAGGCCTCTACATTTTCTTGTGTTTTTGTTCCAGTTATATATGCCACAACATCGGATTGTGAAGTTTCAGATTTCTTAACAGCTGCAGTCATTTTTCCTAAGTAAAGAACATAGATACGATCTGCCACAGTAAAAACATCTTGTAGGTTATGCGAGATAATAATTACGGCTTTTCCTGCATCTGCAAGTCTTCTAACTAATTGCAAAACTTGTTCTGTTTGCGCAACACCTAAGGCAGCAGTTGGCTCATCCAAAATTACTACTTTGTTATTCCATAAAACAGCTCTTGCAATAGCCACAGTTTGTCTTTGTCCACCAGAGAGTCTGGCAACTTTTTGTCTTACAGATTTAACTGTTCTAACTGATAATGAAGTAAGAGTGCTTGCAGCTTTTGATTCCATGTGTCCTTCATCAAGAACACCGTTGTTTGCTTGTTCTCTTCCTAAAAACATGTTGTGCACTATGTCTAAGTTGTCGCATAGTGCTAAATCTTGATAAACCACGTCAATGCCAAGATCTGATGATTGTCTTGGGCTTGTAAGTTCTACTTCTTTACCTTCAAATAAAATTGTGCCTGAGTCATATGGCTGAATGCCCGCTAAGCCTTTAATTAAAGTTGATTTTCCTGCACCGTTATCACCAACAAGTGCTGTTACTTCACCTGCACGAATTGAAAAATTTACACCTTTTAAAACTTCAACTGGACCAAAACTTTTTTTAACTTCTCTTAATTCGATTACTGGAGTTTGGCTAGACAAGTAAATTCTCCTTCGACCGGGTTATTGCTCTATTTAAATATATGGTCTTGACACCTTTAATGGTGTCAAGACCATATATACGTGCTTTAAATCAGATCTTAGGAAAGACCGATTTCTGTACACTTGGCTGCTGCATCGCCGACGCAAACATCTGCTGCGGTTTTGCCAATGCGGTCAAGTGCTGCTTTGAATCCGTCAAGTGATGCTGCATCTGCATACAACGCTTGTGGATCTGCTGCTTGGAATGGTGTTCCATCAGCCAATTGTTTATTGGTTGTTGGGGTTTCACCCTTCAAGATTGCGATTGCCAATTCAGCAGCTGTTGAAGCTTCAACTAAATAATCTTTGAAGACTGTCATACATTGCTTGCCTGACAATACGTTTGTCAAACCTTCAACAGAAGCATCTTGTCCAGATACTGGAACTTTCAAGTTGTTCTTGTCTAGGATTGCAATTGCTGATGCTGCGTTGGTGTCGTTTGCTGACACAACTGCGTCAACTTTTCCACCATTTGCAGTAAGAGCTTGTTCGAAGTTTGTTCCAGCTTTTGCGCCATCCCATGTTCCATCTGGACGTTTTGCGCCAAGTGCTGCTTTGTCAACTTCTACACCTGCTGCTTTAAGTGCAGTGTCATATCCTTCAGCAAACATTGCTGCGTTTCCGTCTGTTGGGTCTCCATCTAGGAAGATCAATTCAGCGGTCTTTGGATCTTTACCTGCATCTGCTAAGCACTTCAAGATACCTTCACCTTGAAGAGTTCCAACTGTTACGTTGTCAAATGAAACGTAGTAGTCGACACCTTCAATTGGACGGTCATAAGCGATTGTTGGTACGCCTTGTGCTTTTGATTTAGCAGCAACTTGTGCACCAGCACCTTGATAATCGGTGATGATCATTACGTTGCAACCAGATGCAAGCATTTGGTCACCAATGGTCAACATCTTTGCAGTGTCGCCTTCAGCGTTTTGAATGTCGGTTGTGAAACCGGCTGATTCAAGAGCTTCCTTCAATGCTGGACGATCTCCATTTTCCCAACGTGGGGATGATGCAGAGTCTGGCAAGATTACGCAAGCTAAACCACTTGCAGCTGCTGCTGCTGTGTCTTCAGTTGCTGCGGAATCACTTGAACCGCTTGAGCATGCTGCTAATAAAAGAGCTGCTGCAGCGGTAACTGCTGCTACTCCGAAAGAGCGTTTTAACACTCAGTTCTCCTTTTGTTTGTTTTTAATCTTGATTTAAATTAAATAAAACTTTTGATTTTATTTTTTTAAACCAAGAATGTGATCAATAGCTAACTGATCGAGTCTCTCGTTAAAGAATCCACGTTCTGCTAGCTTGTCGGCGTCAAACACCTCCTGTTTCAACTTGTTAGCTGAATCTGAGGAATAACCTCCGACAGTTGGTTGCGCTAATGAATCATGACCAGAAACTTTATGAGCTTCCTTTACTTCTGGATCAGCATCGTATGCGCGTGCTTTTTCTGCAAGTGCTAAATAATTTCTCATTGAATTTTTGGCAAATTCCCAAATTCCATCGCCATGTTCATTTCGATACGGACGAGAGTCAAAATGTTTTGGACCTGAGTAGCCAGTTTTTTCTAACAATCTAACTAGGAAGAAATTATCTTTTATTCCTTCTGAACCAAAACGAAGATCTTGATCGTATCTACCAATTTTTTGATCATTCAAATCGATGTGGAATAACTTCTTTTGCCAAACAGCTTGAGCAACTCCTTGATAGAAAGAAAGCCCAGCCATAGTTTCGTGTGCAACTTCTGGATTAATACCAACCATGCTCGGATCATCAAGAGTTTCAATAAATGCCATGGCATGACCAATTGTTGGCAAGAATGTATCGCCTCTTGGTTCATTTGGTTTAGGTTCTAATGCCATACGCATTTTGTAACCTTTATCTTTTATATAACCAATGAAGAAATTTAATGCTTCTCTATATCTTTCTAAAGCATCTATAGGATATTTAGAACCTGCTGATTCAACACCTTCGCGTCCACCCCAGAAAACTGCGGTTGGTGCACCAAATTCGGCACCGACATCAAGAGCTTTCAAAACTTTTTGAATTGCATACCTTCTAATTTGTGGATCATTAGAAGTAAATGCACCATCTTTAAAAACAGGATGAGTAAATAAATTTGTTGTTGCCATTGAAACAACAACACCTGAATCATCTAACGATTTTCTAAAATCTTTTTTAATTTTGTCTTGTTCTGCAAGTGTTGAACCATAAGGAAGTAAATCATCGTCGTGAAATGAAACTCCCCAAACATTTAATTCACCAAGTTTTCTTACAAAATCTGCTGGATATATTGGTGGTCTTGTTGCTTCACCGAATGGATCTCTACCTGAGTGACCAATTGTCCATAAACCAAATGCAAATTTGTCTTCTCTTTTTGGAGTCAAAGCGTCAGACATTCACAACCTCATTTCAAAAGGATTTTTATTGCAAATAATTTGCTATAGAAGATAACTTACCCTGAACCTCTTTTTGGGGTCTAGCAAAGGTAGTCACAAAAGAGCACCAGAAGTATTACTTTTCGGTAACTTTTTGTAACAATAATTGCTGACTATCGATATAGGGAATTAAACGCTTCTCGATACCCGCTTCGGACAAAGTCTTTGTAATTTGGCTTGATTTCAACGCTTCCCTTTTCTTCCCAGACTGGAGGTTTAGTTTCACCAGATAAAACCCAAGCTGCTTGTCTAGCAGCACCATCTGCAACATATTCAGACATTGGTGGAACATGAACTGGGACTTCAAATAATGTTGCAGCAATTTCTTGAACTGCTTTTGAAACTGCAGCTCCTCCAATTAAAACTACTCGATTTGGTTTGGTCTTTTGCCCAAAATTTGTAATGTAATCACTTGCTTCAGCTAATGAACAAAGCATTCCTTCAATGCAAGCTCTAGCAAAATTTTGTGGCGTTAAATTATTTCTAGTTAATCCGTGTAGTGAACCCTTTGAATTTGGCAGATTAGGAGTTCTTTCTCCATCCAAAAATGGCAACAGCACAAGACCTTCTGATCCAGGTTTTGCATTCAACGCAAGCTGAGCAAAATCATCTAATGAAACATTTAATGTTGCAGCACCTGCATTTATAACTCTTGCAGCATTCAATGTGCAAGCAAGTGGTAAATAGTTTCCAGTTGCATCAGCAAAACCTGCAATTATTCCAGATGAATCATTTGTTGGATTTGCTGAAACTGTATATGCAGTTCCAGAAGTTCCTAAAGAAATAACAATGTCACCGGTTTGCGCACCAAGGCCTAAAGCTGCAGCCATATTGTCGCCAGAACCTGGGCCAATTTTTATTCCTGATTTAGTTTCTCCAATTACTTCGTTTGGATTAGCAACTCTTGGAACTTGAATTTCTCTGCCAAAAGCAAGTTTTAATAAATCTTTTCTGTATTCATTTGTTTGCGGAGACCAATAACCAGTTCCAGATGCATCTCCTCTATCTGTTACAAATTCATCTGGTTTATTCATCAAATTCCAACTTAAATAATCATGTGGCAACATGACACCTGAAACTTTTTTTGCATTTTCTGGTTCATTTTTTGCAAGCCAACGAAGTTTAGTAACCGTAAAGGATGCAACAGGCATTGAACCGATTGCGTCTGCCCATTTTTGCGCACCGCCAAGTTCAGAAATTAAATCATTTGCATCTTGAGCAGATCGGGTATCGTTCCATAAAAGTGCATCTCTAACAACGTTCTTATTTTCATCAACAACAACCATTCCATGTTGTTGTGCACCTATTGAAATAGCTTTTACATCTTCGAATAAATCTTTTGATTTATTTTCAAATTCATTCCACCAAATTAATGGATCTACTTCAGTTGCATCGGGATGAGTGCCTCTTGCTTCTCTAACTAATTCTCCAGTTTGGGCATCTCTAATTACAATTTTTACAGATTGTGTTGATGAATCAACACCAGCAACCAAATTACGTGACATTTTACTTAGCCAATTGTCTTAATACGAAAGGTAATATTCCACCGTTTCGATAATAATCAGCTTCTCCAGGAGTATCGATTCTTAATTTAACCAGGAATTTCTTTTCCTCACTTTTTCCTTGAGCAGTTACTTCTAGAGTTTGGGGAATTAAGTTTTCATTTAATTTTTCAATTCCAGAAATACTAAATGATTCAGAACCATCTAAACCTAGTGATTCAACATTTTGCCCATCAACAAATTGCAGAGGTAATACGCCCATTCCAACTAAATTACTTCTATGAATTCTTTCGTAAGATTCTGCGATTACTGCCTTTACTCCAAGCAACGCAGTTCCTTTTGCTGCCCAATCTCTGGAAGAACCTGAACCGTATTCTTTGCCTGCAAGAATAATTAAAGGAATTTTGTTATTTATATAGTCAACACTTGCATCATAAATTGTGTCTTGTTTATTTTTTAAGAAATTATAAGTAAATCCACCTTCAACGTCTTTAAGTAATTTATTTTTTAGTCTAATGTTGGCAAAAGTTCCGCGAATCATTACTTCATGGTTTCCACGTCTTGAACCGTATGAATTGAAATCTTTTTTATCAATGCCATGCTCAATCAAATATTTGCCAGCTGGAGAATCAATCTTGATACTTCCTGCAGGCGAGATGTGATCTGTAGTTACAGAATCTCCTAACCAAGCAAGAACCCTTGCATTGGAAATATCAGTTACTTTTTGCGGAGATTTTGGCATGTTTTCAAAATACGGAGGTTTTCTTACATAGGTACTTGAATTTGACCAGGTAAATGTTTTTCCTGTTGGGGTAGGAAGTTTTTGCCAACGATCATCGCCTTTGAAAACATCTGCATATCTTTTAACAAACATTTCACTATCTATTGCCTGATTAATGCAGTCTTGAATTTCTTTTGTATTTGGCCAAATATCTTTCAAAAAGATGTTTTTGCCATCTTGATTTACCCCAATTGGATCATTATTTAGATCAATATTCATGGTTCCAGCAATTGCATATGCCACTACCAGTGGAGGGGAAGCCAAATAATTCATTTTTACATCAGGATTAATTCTTCCTTCAAAGTTTCTATTGCCACTTAATACCGAAACTGCCGCTAGATCGGCTTTATTTATTGCAGCACTAATTGCTTCAGGTAGAGGTCCACTATTTCCAATACATGTTGTACAGCCATAACCGACTAAATCAAAACCTAATTTACTTAAATAAGGTGTTAAGCCAGATTTATTCAAATAATCAGTTACCACTTGAGAGCCTGGGGCAAGAGTTGTTTTTACCCAAGTAGATCTAGATAAACCAGCTTCAACTGCCTTTTTAGCAACTAATCCTGCACCAATCATGACTTCAGGATTTGAAGTATTAGTACAAGAAGTAATAGCTGCAATAACGACTGCTCCGTGGGTTAAATCAAATTTTTCACCGTCTAAATTAACTACAATTTTTTTATCTAATTCATTGGTGTAATTAGGAAGAACTTTATTGAAATTATCTTTCGCATTTTTTAAGCTAACTCGATCTTGCGGTCTTTTAGGGCCTGCAATACTTGGTTCAATTGTTGAAAGATCAAGTTGCAAGTGTTCACTAAATCTTGGTTCATGATTTGGATCTAGCCATAATCCTTGTTTCTTTGCATAACTTTCCACTAAGGCAAGTTGGTCTTTACTTCTACCTGTGAACTTTAGATATTCAATAGTTTGTTCATCAATTGGAAATATCGCAACAGTTGAACCATATTCTGGACTCATATTTCCAATGGTTGCTCTATTTGCTAATGGAACTGAAGAACAACCTGCTCCATAAAATTCGACAAACTTTCCCACAACGCCATGTTTTCTCAAAATTTCTGTGATTGTTAAAACTAAATCAGTTGCTGTCACGCCTTCTTTTAAAGATCCAGTTAATTTAAAACCCACAACTTTTGGAATTAGCATGCTTACTGGCTGACCCAGCATCGCAGCTTCTGCTTCAATTCCTCCAACACCCCAACCTAAAACTCCTAAACCATTAACCATGGTGGTGTGTGAATCTGTACCAACAACGGTGTCTGGATAGACAAGTGAATCTTTTTCAAAAACAACTCTTGCTAAATTTTCAATATTTACTTGATGAACAATTCCTGTTCCTGGTGGAACTACTTTGAATTCAGAAAATGCTCCTTGTCCCCAGCGTAAAAATTGATAACGCTCTTCATTTCTTTCATATTCCAAATCGACATTTATTTGAAATGACATATTGGAACCAAATGAATCTGCAATTACCGAGTGGTCAATTACCAATTCAGCAGGTGCAAGTGGATTTACTTTTTCAGGATTACCGCCTAAATCAATCATTGCTTCACGCATGGTGGCTAAATCAACGATTGCTGGCACTCCAGTGAAATCTTGCATGATAACTCTTGCAGGAGTGTAAGGAATTTCAATGCTTGGTTCTGCATTTTCATCCCAATTAGCAATTGCATTTATATGATCTTTTGTGACATTAATTCCATCTTCGGTTCTTAAAAGATTCTCAAGAAGAATTTTTAAGCTGAATGGTAAAGATTTTGAGCCAGAAACTTTATTTATGTCATACATTTGACAAGTTCTTGAATTAAAATCAAGATTAACTTTGGCGTCAAAAGAATTAATGCTCATCAAACCTCACGATTTACTATTTAATTAAGACTATCAGCCTGCAAGATTTTACTTTTAGCCTCGTGTAAAAACTGCCACGCTTTCAAAATGATGCGTCATAGGAAAGAAGTCGAATACTTCAACTTTTTCTAGAATCCAACCATTATCTTTTGCCACAGCCGTATCTCTAGCCAGAGACGCAGGATCGCAGGCAATATAAATGATTTTATCTTTGGCTTTTTTACAAAGAGTTTGCATGACTTTCACCCCGGCACCAGATCTTGGTGGGTCTAAAACTACTAAATCAAATTTTTCTTTATTTTTAAAGATCCAACTTTCAACTTTTTGTTTCAATACCTTAACTTGTTTAAATCCACTTAAATTACTCTTTGCATTCTCGCCAGCATTTCTATCACTTTCTATTGCGTACCCCATTGCGCTAGGGAAATTTTTTAAAATCACATTGGAAAAAACTCCTACACCTGCATATAAATCCAAAAAGGAATTTACTGACATTCTTTTTATTTCCTTTTCTATTAATTCTGATAACACTTCAACAGATTTTGGGTGTACTTGCCAAAATCCTGCTCCACTAGCTTCAAAATTCTCTTGATTAACTTGCCTCTTGATTTGAATATTTTTACTATCTTTTCCTAAAACTATTACTTCGTTATTATTTTTAACTAGTTCTATTTCAGTTCCTGGAGAGATTTTTTCTAAACTAGATAAAGATTTGTTAACTTGTTCATCTGCAATGAGGCACTTATCGATAACTTGAATTTCACTGCTTTTATACTTTCGAAATCCTAAATCTCCTTTTTCATTTGATACGACGCGTATTTTTGTTCTCCAATTTTTTTCATCAGGATCAACATCATTCATTCGACAAATTTCACGAGCATGAGTAATTTTTCCTAATCTTTCTAGTTGCTCAATAAGAACTTCAAGTTTTAATTGACGCTGATAAGAAGCTGAAGTATGCATCCAGTCACACCCGCCACATCCATCGTTTTTAAAGTAAATGCAAGGAGAATTGCGTCGAAATTTTGAAGCATTAATAACTTTCACAGTTTGGGCAAACCAAGATTTCTTACCTGGCGCTAATGAAATTAATTGTGCTTCAACTTTTTCATTAGGTAGACAATGTCGAACAAAAATTACGACATTTTCATGTCTGGCAACACAAAAACCACCATGGGCAACTTTTTCAATATTTAAAGTTAATACGTCCCCTGGTTTCACGTTTTATTTATAAACGTCTTAAATTTTGAGGTACAACTTTTGGTTCTTTATTAGCTACATTTTCAGATGACATTAATTGCCATGGCACACTTACCACCATGACTCCTGGAGTAAATAAAAGTCTAGATTTAAGTCTTATTGCAGATTGATTATGCAAAAGTTGCTCCCACCAATGACCTACAACATATTGTGGAATAAAAATTGAAATAGCATCTCTTGGGCTTTCTCTTCTAATACTTTTAACATAATCAAGAATGGGTTTAGTTACTTCTCTGAATGGCGAATCAAGAACTTTTAATTGAACTGGAATTTCTAAACTTTGCCATTGCTTTACTAATTCTTCCGTTTCTTTTTCATTTGCCCGAACAGTAATTGCTTCTAAAGTACTAGGTCTAGTTGCACGGGCATAATAAATCGCTCTCATTGTTGGTTTGTGCATTTTTGAAACTAAAACAATTCCATGGACTCTGCTGGGCAATACTTGCATTGAATCATCAGCTAAAGATAATTCGTTATTTACTTTTTTGTAATAATAAAATATAGAGCTCATTATTCCCATAAGTAATGGAATCGCTACTACTACCATCCAAGCTCCATGAGTAAATTTAGTAACCAAAACAATAACAAGAACTGTTGAGGTTAGAGTAAAGCCAATTGAATTAATGATTCGAGAACGAATCATTTTATTTTTTTCCTCTTTATCTTTCGAAATTGAAATTAATTTTGTCCAATGTTTAATCATGCCAAGTTGGCCTAAAGTAAAAGAAGTAAATACTCCCAAAATATAAAGTTGAATTAATCTGGTAACACTTGCATCGAATGCATAAACTATTAAAACAGCTGCTGTTGATAAAAATATAATTCCATTACTAAACGCTAGTCGATCTCCCCTGTTATGTAATTGTCTTGGTAAATATCTATCTTGAGCAAGAATTGAACCTAAAACTGGAAATCCATTAAACGCAGTATTTGCAGCTAACACCAAAATTAAAGCTGTTACTGCTGCGATTATTAAAGTGCCAATAAAAAAATTACCAAAAGTCGCTTGCGCTATTTGTACAATTACTGTTTTTTGAACTTGTCCTTCTGGTAGACCAATAAGATTTTCTGGATGCTCAGCAACTTTTACGCCAGTTCTCATTGCTAGATAAGTAATAGACAAAAACATTGTTGAAGAAATTAAGCCAAGAAGTAAAAGAGTAGTTGCTGCGTTTTTACTCTTTGGTTTTCTGAAGGCAGGTACTCCATTAGAAATTGCCTCAACACCAGTTAAAGCAGTGCACCCTGAAGAAAAGGCTCTTGCAAAAAGAAAAATTAAAGCAAGTCCTGTCAAAGATTGCTCTGCTTTTATAGTCCAATCAGCACTCTCTGCTTTTAGTTCAATACCTTGACTTAATTGAAAACCTGCCCAAATAACCATAATTGCAATCGAAAAAATAAATGCATAAGTTGGAATCGCAAATAATGTTCCTGATTCCTTTACACCTCTTAAATTTAAAACTGTTAATAAGACAATTAGTCCAATAGTTAAAGCAACCCCATGTTCTGCAAAAAAAGGAAGAGCAGAGGAAATATTGTCTTTTGCTGCTGAAATGGAAACTGCGACAGTCATTACATAATCAACCATTAACGCACTTGCCACTACAAGTCCTGGTTTCTTGCCTAAATTAGTTGTGACAACTTCGTAATCTCCACCGCCACTTGGATAAGCATGCACATTTTGTCGATAAGACATGACCACTACGCCCATAACAAAAGCAACAGCAAGAGCTACCCAAATTGAACTATTTAAATAAACAAGTCCACTAATACTTAAAACTAAAAGAATTTCTTGAGTGGCATAGGCATTAGATGACAGAGCATCAGATGCAAAAACAGGTAAAGCGATTCTTTTGGGTAAAAGTGTGTCGCCTAACTTGTCACTTCTTAACGCGCGACCAAGTAATAAACGCTTAACAGACGTTGTAAAAATTGCCACAATCCCTCAAGACTACGCAACAATCCAATTCTAATCCATCAACCACTCCATTAAATAGCCGGAGTTTGCGTGTAGCGTATGAAATAGAACTTAAATCTTTCAAAGGATTAATCCTAAGTGCATGTAGTCATTATGGGTTGTGGCCGAGTTGGATCCGCTCTTTCTTTTCGCCTACTTGAATTAGGTCATAGTGTTGCAATTATTGATAAAGAAGAAAATGCATTTCAAATATTAGGTGATGATTTCACTGGACAAAAAGTTTTAGGAATAGGTTTTGACCGTGACACATTAATTGAAGCTGGAATAGAAAAAGCTCAAGCATTTGCTGCGGTTTCTTCTGGAGATAACTCAAATATTGTTTCCGCCCGTGTGGCTCGTGAAACTTTTAATGTTCCTTTAGTTGTTGCAAGAATATATGATCCAAGAAGAGCAAAAGTTTATGAACGACTTGGAATTCCAACTGTGGCAAGTGTTGCTTGGACTACAGATCAGGTATTAAGAAGACTTCTACCTCTGGGCGCGCAAGAAGAATGGCGTGATCCAAGTGGAAATGTTGTTCTTGCACAAGTATTTCTTTCACCTAAATGGTTTGGTAAAAAAGTTGGTCAACTTTCTGAAGCAGCAAAAGTTCGAGTTGCACTAATTAGTCGTTTTGGTGGAGCTTTACTTCCTGACCGCGACACAGTTTTACAAGAAGGCGATTTAATTCATGCGAT
The DNA here is from genome assembly GCA_041170365.1 of Actinomycetota bacterium. GTDB lineage: Bacteria > Actinomycetota > Actinomycetes > S36-B12 > UBA5976 > ATZT02. Next base: position 18,514 of record JBEAYY010000061.1, on the reverse strand, counting down.
TTATCAAGTAAAAGATAGAGATTTAGTTGAAAATGTTTTTGCTTCAGGACCAAAGGAATAAAAAATGTTAATCGTTATAGCTGGAGCAGGAAATGTTGGACGAGCAATTGCTCGAGATCTTATAAAAAATGGACATGAAGTAACAGTTATTGACGAGGATCCAGATGCAATTGCCAGTGCTAAAAAATCTGGAGCAAAAACTGTTTTTGCAGATGCTTGTGAACCAGATGCTTTAGACGAAGCAAATTTAGCTAAAGCTCAAATTGTCGTTGCCGCAACAGGTGATGACAAAGTAAATCTTGTAGTTTCACTTTTAGCAAAAACTGAATACGGTGTGCCAAGAGTTGTAGGAAGAGTAAATCATCCAAAAAATGAATGGTTATTTAACGATGCATGGGGTGTTGATTTTTCAGTATCAACTCCACAAATGATGACTGCTCTTGTTGAAGAAGCAGTAACTGTTGGTGAACTTGTTAGATTATTTAGCTTAAGACAATCTGGATCTGACTTATTAGAAGTGACTTTGCCAAGTGATTCACCAGTCATAGGTAAAAAAGTTGGAGATGTTGAATGGCCAATTGACACCGCATTGGTTGCAATCTTGCGTGATAAAAGAGTTATTTCTCCGCACCCTGATGATCCTTTGGAAGCTGGAGATGAATTATTGGTCGTAGCAACTGTTGCTCAACAACCAACTTTACGTGATCTTTTGTGTTGTAAATAATTATTTAAGATTTACTTCTAGCAGTTTGCACTATTCGATAACTAATCCAAGCAGCAAACAAATAAAGTGGCCAACCCATAAATATTTTTATTGGACCTAATAAAGCAATGTTGTCAGCTAAATATAAAGGTACTTGAACTCCAACTCTGATTGAAAAAACACCAACCCATATCCAAGTAATAGTTGTATAAGCCCTAACTAAAAGAGCATCTTTCAACCACCCTGAAGTATTTCCCACTAAAGATCCAACTAAATATCCTAAAAGTGGTCTTTTTACTAATAAAGATATAAAAAGTGCTACTCCATAAACTAAATTGGTAATAATTCCAGTTAGAAAAAAATTACTAGCATCATTTGTCCGCCAAGTTAAGAAAACTGAAACTAGTAATCCAAAAAAGCCACCAACTACTTGGGTGAGACTTTTTCTTTCTACAAGCCTTATAACTAGAAGAATAACTCCAGCTACAACAGAACTAATTAGAGCTAAATTTAAATTATTTTGAAGCACAAAAATGATTACGAACAATAAGGAAGGAAGAGCAGAATCAACTAATCCTCGCCATCCACCCAAAGCTCTATCTAGTAATTCTTTTTCACCAATTGACTCTTTTTTTTCCAATTTAATCCTTTTCGTTATTCAATATTTTATATATAGGATTATGCAAACAAGGTTTACCATTTAAAAAAGTAATTCTTCCTTCGACTTCAATTTGCGTACCGGGTTCTACTCCAACTACTTTTCTTCTGCCTTGCCAAATAACAGTTAAATTTCCGCTACCGTCAAAGACTTCCACTTCATATGATGGATTTTGGGTATTTGGTTTTACGATGACACTTTTTACAACACCTGTTACCTGAATTAACTTTCCTCTTTCAATTTCATCAATTAACGTAGAACCTCTATTTTCTGCTTGTTCAGAAAGTTCCTCAGCAACTAATTCTTCATTACTTGCATAAAAATTCTTCAAATATTCTTTAATTGATTTCATTTACCAGTTGATCCATATCCGCCGCTTGCCCGCTCCGATGTAGGTAATTCAGATACAGTTTTAAAAACTCCAGTTTCAAACTTTTGAATCACTAATTGAGCTATTCGATCTCCTACTTTTACAGAAAAACTTTCTGTTAAATCATGATTAATTAAAACAACTCCAATCTCGCCTCTGTAACCAGAATCAATTGTTCCAGGAGTATTAACCACACTTATTCCATTTTTTAAAGCTAAACCTGATCTAGGGTGAACTAATCCAACATAACCTTCAGGTAAAGCAATAGCTATTCCAGTTTTTACTAAAGCTCTTTCTCCTGGCTTTAAAGTTACTTCTTCAATTGCATAAAGATCTGCTCCAGCATCCCCTGGTTTTGCATAAGTTGGAATGATTGCATTTGGATGAAGTTTTTGAACTAATATTTCCAATTTTGTAGGGACTGACATATATTCAAGAATACTTCTCTGGCAAAGTTTAAGTATGAGCAACTTGCAATTTCGTGAGAAACTTCTTCCTCCATTTTGGTCTTGGCTATTTTTGATTGGAATAAGTTTAATGCTGTCTGTTTCAATGAGCGCTATTTTTGGAACAACTATAGCCATAATAATTTTTATCCTGATGTCTTCGATTTTAGGTATTATTACTTATGTTTTCTCACCGGAACTAAAAATAGATTCAGAGTATTTTTATGCAGGAAAAGCAAAATTGCCTTTAAAGATTATTACTCAAATTGAAACCTTAAATTCTCTTGAAACAACGCAACTTCGAGGCGTGAAATCTGATTTAAAATCTTTTCATGCCACCTCCCCTCTAATTTCAACATCAATAAAAATTGAATTTGATGATCCAACTGATCCACATAGTTATTGGTTAGTTTCGACCAGAAAAGGTCAAAAAATTAAAGATGTTTTGCGAATGAACTGAGATTGTAAAATGAGAATTATGCGAAGAAAAAAGACGAAAAAATCTTTGGGAGTTTTCTCTTCTCTTTTGGTCTTAATCATAACTTTTTTTGCCCGAAAAATTCTTGCCAAAAGTTACACAAAAATTATGGGGCAAAAGCCTCCAAAATCTGGAGATAAAGATCAACCTTTTGGTCAAGTACTAACCTGGACAGCAATCAGCACAATAGTTATGTCTTTATTAGAGAATTTCTTGCAGAAAAATCTTAAAAAGAAAAACTAGGCACACTCAATACAAACTGCTTTACCTTTTGTTTCTTTAGCAATTCTTGATTTGTGCATAACCAAGAAACATTTGGAACAGGTAAATTCGTCTGCTTGTTTAGGTAGAACTCTTACCGTTAAAGATTCATCAGATAAATCAGCACCAGGAAGTTCAACGGAATCAGAAACATCGTTTTCATCCACTTCAACTTGTGGGTTGGTTGCTTCTGCTCTTTGCGCTTTTAATTCTTCTAACGAATCCTCGGCTAATTCTTCATCCGATTTTCGCGGTGCATCATAATCTGTTGCCACTTTTTTTCTTCACCTCTTAAAAAATTATCTTTCGCGTGGATAATGCCCTATAACTGACCAGTTGCGCGAGTCTTTCGCATGGTGAGTCTTGCCACATTAGTCAAATAACCTAATGTGTCCACCAGGATATGTAATAGGACTATGGGAGGCAAATCTAATACATGCCTATATATGAACTAAACGGAAGATCACCTCAAATACATGAGAGTGCTTTTGTGCATCCAGATGCAGTTTTAATTGGAGATGTGCGCATTGGTGCAAATTCAAGTATTTGGCCAAGCGCTGTACTTAGAGGTGACTCAAGCTATATAGAAATTGGACAAGACACTTCCATTCAAGATGGCAGCATTATTCACTGCCAAACCCAATTTCCCACAATTATTGGTTCAAGATGTGTAGTCGGACATAACACTCATTTAGAAGGTTGTGTCATTGAAGATCAATGTTTAATTGGCTCTGGTTCCACTATTTTAGAAAAAGTTTTAGTTAAAAAAGGAGCTTTAGTGGCAGCCCAATCGTTAGTACCACCTGGAAAAACAATTCCAGAAAAAGCTCTGGCCCTTGGAGTGCCTGTAAAAATAAAAGAAAATGCAGTCGAAGAAAATAGTTTTGAAGATGGTGTTAATCATTATCTGGAATTGACCAAACTTTACAAAAATACTTTAAAAAGAATTAATTAAAAATATTTATCTTTTAATCTATTTACTTCAAAATTTAAAACATCAAATAAATCTGCGTTTGCTGCTAAAGACCAATCGCCACCAAGTTTCTCACCATTTAGTCCTCCCACTCGACCACCGGCTTCAGTAACAATTAGTGAACCAGCGGCAAAATCCCAAGGATAAAGTCCAAACTCGTAATAAGCATCAAGTCTTCCTGCGGCTACGTAACAAAGATCAATTGCAGCAGCACCTGCTCTTCTAGTGTCGCGAGCAATTACCACCATCTCGGCTAAGGCTGCACCTTGTTTTTTTCTACGCTCAGGGTCATAGCCAAATCCTGTTGCCACAAGAGCTTTATCAAGTTTTGCACCAGAATTAGTTTTTAATTTTATTTTTTTCCCATCATGCTCAAGATATGCACCTTCATTTTTTACGGCGTAATAAACTTCATGAAGCAAAGGAGCTGCAACTACCCCGACTTGAATTTCTCCATCTACTTCTATACCTATTGAAATAGCCCAATAAGGATGGTTGTAAAAATAATTAACTGTGCCATCGATTGGATCAATAATCCATCGAACATTTGAAGGATTATTGACCGGTTTAGCAGTTCCCTCTTCCCCTAAAAACGAATCATTTGGTCTAACTTCTCTAACTCGTTGAACTATATGTTCTTCTGCTTTTTTGTCCATTTCGGTAACTAAATCAACAGGTGTTGATTTAGATTCATAAGCCATATTTTCTGGTCTTTTATTAACTAGCAGTTCACTTGTAGTTTTGGCTATATCTAAAGCCAATTTGAGCAAACTTTGGTTTAACGACTCAGTCACACCACCTATTTTGTCTTAAACCACTCAACAAGTAGCGTTGAGGTCGTGTTAACTAAATATAAAAATATTTTGATCTTGCCTGGTGCTATCCAATTTTCGTTAGCAGGCTTAATTGCAAGATTTCCTATTTCAATGTATGGCTTGGGTTCAGTTTTGTTGGTCCAGTCTCGAACTGGATCCTATTTCAAGGCAGGTGTGATTTCTGCTGCATTCGCAATTGCTGCTGCTGTTGGAGGTCCCATAACTTCTCGATTTGCTGATCGTTTGGGTCAAAATCGAATTATCCCAATTCAGCTAAGTGTTCACGTAAGTTTTTTATTAGTAACAATTTTTCTTATCGTTCAAAATTTTAATTTCTTTTTGGTTCTAGTTACAGCAATCATTTCAGGAGCCCTAGTCCCAACAGTTGGACCCTACATTAGAGCTAGGTGGAAAAAATCTGTAAAAAATTCTCAACAGCAAAATACAGCTTTTGCAATGGAAAGTGTTTTAGATGAGATAATTTTCATTTTTGGTCCTCCTTTAGTAACTATTCTTTGTGTAGCTTTTTATGATGCATCAGGTTTACTGATTGCAGCATTGCTAGTTACATTAGGAGGAATTTGGTTAGCAAGTCAGAAAAATACTCAACCAGAAATTCATAAATCTCATGAATCTAAAGGCAAATCTGCGATTTTATATCCCGGAGTTTTTTCTGTCTTTTTAGTTTATATTTTGCTTGGTGCTGTATTTGGTGCAGCAGAAGTTATTGCAGTTGCTTTCAGTAGAGAAAAAGATTCACCAGAATTAGCCGGGGCTTTAATTGCTGCATGGTCTTTTGGCTCATTGGTAGCAGGAATTGCTATGGGAGCAATACATTTTAAGAATAAACTTTCACACAGATTTTTAATCACTTCATTTATTTTTGCAATATCTTTACTGCCTTTACCATTCATTTCAACTATGCCTAGCCTTTTTGTCACCTTGCTTATTTCTGGTTTGGCAATCTCTCCGGTGCTTATTTCTGGCTATACCTTGATTGGTCAATTAGTTCCGCAAAATAGATTGACCGAAGGTTTTGCTTGGGCAAATACTGGAGCAGGTCTAGGAATTGCAGTCGCAGCAGCAATTTCAGGATGGGTTTTAGACAATGAAGGCGCTCAAACTGCTTTCTGGGTTGTGACTTTAGCTGGTTTGTTATGTTTTGTGATTACTGTGACAACTTTCAAAGATTTGAAACGCGCAGACTCGCGCTCTGTAAATTCATAATTAATTAGTGTTTTTCTCGTAGCGTTATTCCTAACACAGGGTAAGTAGTTAGTCACTCCTGTAACACAAGTTTTGGAGGTGTCGCTTGGCCAAAAAATTAACTTTTGGATCCCTTAGTGATGACGGCTCAAAATTTGTTTTAAAAGATGAAAATGGAAATGAATTTGCTTTAGATCTAGATGAAAAAACTAGAGATGCTGCACGTAATTGGAAAAAAAGACCAAAAGCTTCTGTTCATGACAAAGATCATGAATTAACAGTTGCAGAAATACAGGCAAGAATTCGTGCAGGAATTGCAGCAGAAGATTTAGCTTTAGTTAGCAGTATTCCTTTAGAAAGAATTAAAAGATTTGAACCACCTGTTTTACAAGAAAGATATTGGATTTCAAAAAGAGCAAGAGAAACTGAAATAAGAAGAGCTCACGGTAGCGCTGAATTTGATGAAATAGTTCAAACCAGAATTTTGCACGGCGGCGGTGATATTGAATCAACCAAATGGGATGCCTGGAGAAGAGAAGATGGCAGATGGAATATTGCTTGCTCATTTATTGGCAGAAAAGGTGAAACAGAAGCTCACTGGGCTTTTGACCCAGATGTTGCAACAATTGCTCCACTTGATGATGTTGCAAGATGGTTACTCGATGTATCCCCAGAAATAAATCACACTCCAACTATCGAACATGTTGCACCAAAATTAGTTAGTGTTCCAAACGTTGTTGAAGAAATCAAAGCAGAAATTCCAAAATGGGTTACACCTGAAGGCGTTAAACAAGATGTTTCCAATACGCTTCCTATTCCTAAGCAAGAACCTATTGTTGAAGTTCAACCAGTAGTTAACAAGCCAACCGCGGTTATAAAAGAAGAAATAAAAACTGAGTTAAAAGTTGAAGAAACTGTTGAAGAGATTGTTGAACCAATTGCAGTAAATGACACTCCAAAACATGCAAAAGGAAAAAGAGCTTCTGTGCCAAGTTGGGATGAAATTCTATTTGGCTCAAAAGGTGGTCAATAAATCCTTACCTCGGTGTGGCAGCACCAATTCTGAAATGCAAAAAGGCATGATTAAGGTCTGCTAACTAAAAATATTTATTGAGGTCTAAAAATGGCGAGTAAAAAGTCTAAAGATGCTACTTTGCCTTTAACTCCAGAAAAAATTATTGACATCGATGTTTCACGCGAAATGCGTGGATCATTTTTAGAATATGCATATTCAGTTATTTATTCACGTGCACTTCCAGATGCCAGAGATGGTTTAAAACCAGTTCAGCGAAGAATTCTTTACCAAATGAATGAAATGGGTTTACGACCTGAGAAAGGTCACGTCAAAAGTGCTCGTGTTGTTGGTGAAGTCATGGGTCGACTTCATCCACATGGAGATGGTGCAATTTATGACGCACTCGTTCGCATGGCACAACCTTTTTCTTTAAGAATTCCTTTAATAGATGGACAAGGAAATTTTGGATCCTTAGATGATGGTCCAGCAGCAATGCGTTACACAGAATGTCGTTTAGCGCCGACTGCTCTTGGTTTAACTGCATCAATTGATGAAGATGTTGTTGAATTTAGATCTAATTATGATGGCCGTGAAGTTGAACCTGAAGTTTTACCTGCTGCTTTTCCAAATCTCCTAGTAAATGGAGCAACAGGTATTGCTGTTGGAATGGCAACAAATATGCCACCACATAATTTAGGAGAAATTGTCACTGCATTGTTAACACTTATTGAAAATCCGGAAGTAAAACCACGTGAACTTATGAAAATTGTTCCTGGGCCAGATTTACCTGGTGGAGGAAAAATTTTAGTTGGAGATGGAATTAAAGATGCATACTTAACCGGTAAAGGTGCATTCCGAATGAGAGCAACTGTTCAAATTGAAAAAGTTAAAGCCAAAAAAGATGGATTAATTATTACCGAATTACCATTCAATATTGGTGCTGAAAAAGTAATCGAAAGAATTAAAGATCTAATAGAAGGAAAAAAACTTCAAGGAATTTCAAGAGTAATTGATTTAACAGATGGAGAAAAAGGTTTAAGACTAGTCATAGAAATAAAAAATGGACATGATGCCCATAAAGTATTAAGCGATTTGTACAGACTTACCCCGATGGAAGAGTCATTTTCAATTAACAATGTTGCCCTGGTTGAAGGAAGACCAAGAACTTTAGGTTTGAAAGATTTACTGGAAGTTTATTTGGAGCACAGGATTGATGTAGTAAAGCGCAGAAGCAAATTTAGATTAGATAAAGCAAACGACAGACTCCACCTAGTGGAAGGCTTATTGCTAGCAATCGTAGATATAGACAAAGTAATTAAGTTAATTAGATCAAGTGATGATGCGCAAGAAGCCAAGAATGGTTTAATGAAAACTTTTAAACTTTCAGATGCCCAAGCAACTTATATTTTGGATATGCCTCTGAGAAGACTGACAAAGACTTCAAAGCTTGAATTACAAACGGAACAAAAGCAATTGAATCAAACAATTTCAGAACTTAAATCTATATTGGCAAGTTCTAAAAAATTAAGAAATACTGTTGCTGAAGAATTATCGACTGTTGCTAAGTATTACTCCACCCCGAGAAGAACGGTTTTGGTATCGGAGTCAGGAAAAATAATTAGTGAAGCGACAAATAAATCTGATGAATTAGTAAATGCTTGATTACACAATCAAGCCCAAGTAGCAAAAAAATTAAGATATAGCAGAATAGAGTCATGGCAACTCATAATTTTGATATTTTGATAATTGGTGCAGGACCTGCAGGTTTATACGGCGCCTATTACGCAGGTTTTCGCGGCATGAGTGTTGCCATTATGGATAGTTTGGAAGAACCTGGTGGACAAATCACTGCAATGTATCCTGAAAAAGCTATTTTTGATGTTGGAGGTTTTCCAGCAATTAAAGGAAAAGATTTAATTGAAAATCTTCTTAATCAAGCAAAACCTTCAAATCCTCAATTTTTTCTAAATCAAACAGCTACAACCTTAGAAGTAAATCCTGATAAATCAATAACAATTAGTTCAGAAAAAGAAACAATAATTGCAAAAGCCGTAATTATTACCGGTGGTATCGGAAAATTCACTCCTCGCCCATTACCTGCAGCCGATGGTTGGGGTGGCAAAGGTTTAGTTCACTTTGTGCCAAAACTTGATGAACATAAAGGTAAGGATGTAGTAATTGTAGGTGGTGGAGATTCAGCTTTTGATTGGGCAAATGAACTTTTTCCAATAGCAAAATCTATTACTTTAATTCACAGAAGAGATAAATTCAGAGCACATCAAGCTACAGTTGATCAAGTTTCCAAACTAGGTGTTAATTTAATTACTGAAGCAGAAGTTACTCAAGTAATGGGTAATAGTCAAATTGAAAAAATAGAATACAAAAACAGCAAAACAAACGAAACAAAAGTAATAAATTGCCAAACTTTAGTTGCCGCACTTGGTTTTACTGCAAATATTGGTCCCTTATCAACTTGGGGATTAAATCTAGAATCAAGAAAGATTGTTGTGGATTCTGGAATGCACACAAACATCGAAAGAGTTTTTGCAGCTGGGGACATTTCAACTTACCCAGGAAAAGTTGCTCTAATTTCTGTTGGTTTTGGCGAAGCTGCAACAGCAGTTAATAATGCAGCTGTAGCAATAAACCCTGAGGCACATTTATTTCCTGGACATTCATCCGGAAGTGTTGAATAAACTAAGCGTCAATCCTAGATTTATCTAATTCATCTGCTCCATGAACAATAAATTCTTTTCTAGGTCCCACATCTGTTCCCATCAATAAGTCAAAAACTTCGCTTGATTCTTCGGCATCTTTAACTGTAATTCTTCTTAAAGTTCTAGTATCTCTGTTCATCGTTGTTTCTCTCAATTGTTTAGCATCCATTTCGCCTAAGCCTTTATATCTTTGAATTGGTTGTTTAATTTTTTGACCAGATTTTTCTAGTGCCGCAACTGTTTTTTTCATTTCATCATCTGAGTAAGTGTAAATAATTTCCCCAGGTTTTTTCCCACTTGCTACTGTTTCAATTCGATGAAGTGGTGGGACTGCGGCAAAAACTCTTCCACTATCTAAAAGTGGTTTCATATAGCGATGAAACAAAGTCAATAACAAACATCTAATATGCGCTCCATCAACATCTGCATCAGACATTAATATTATTTTGCTGTAACGAACTTCTTCTAATTCAAAAGTTTTTCCAGAACCTCCTCCTACTACAGAAATAATTGAAGCGCACTCAGCATTCTTCAAAACATCTGCAACAGAGGCTTTTTGAACATTCAAAATCTTTCCTCGAATAGGAAGTAATGCTTGGAATTCAGAATTTCTAGCAAGTTTTGCAGTTCCTAATGCGCTATCACCTTCAACAATGAATAATTCTGAATTTTCAACATCATTTGATCTGCAATCTGCCAATTTTGCGGGTAACGAAGAAGATTCAATTGCGTTTTTTCTTCTTTGAACATCTCGTTGGTTTCTTGCAGCAATTCTTGCCCTGGCAGCATTTGCGATTTTTTCTAGAAGAACTTTAGTTTTTGCTTTATCTCCTCGGGGTGGATTTTTAAACCACTTATTAAATTCATCTGTGACAACTGTGGCAACAATTTTTTGAGCAGCTGGTGTTCCAAGTATTTCTTTAGTTTGGCCTTCGAATTGTGGTTCAGGTAATCGAACACTAATAACTGCAGTTAAGCCTTCAAGAATATCTTCTTTTAAAACACTGTCTTCATTATTTTTCAATACTCTTTGATTTTTAAGTTGATCGTTAATAACTTTTACTATTGCTCTATCAAAACCTGCAACGTGAGTTCCACCTTTTGGTGTAGCTACAACGTTAACAAAAGATTTAACTTCGGTATCAAATCCATTATTCCAACGCAACGCCACATCAACTGCCATATCTCTTTCAACTTCTTTTGGACGCATATGCCCATGATCATCTAATACAGGAACGTTTTCTGTGAAATGACCTTTTCCTTGTAAACGAATAACACTTGTAATTGCCTCTCCTGTGGACATGTGCTCCACAAATTCTGTTATTCCACCTTTAAATTTATATTCAACTTCAGTTTTTTCTTTATCTCGTAAATCAGAAACTGCAACAGCTAAACCAGGAACTAAAAAAGCAGTTTGTCTAGCACGTTGCATTAATGCTGCAGCATCTAAATGTAAATCTTTTACAAATATCTCTGGATCTGGCCAAAATCTAACTCTTGTGCCTGTTGCTTTAGCGGATTTTCCTGCAATCTTTAATCCAGATTCTTTGGTGAATTTTGCATTTGGACCTTCGCCTTTAAAAACACCAGTGGTTCCTCTTTGAAAAGATGCTTTATGGGTTTTTCCATTTCTATCAACTTCAACATCCATACGAACACTTAATGCATTAACAACAGATGCGCCAACACCATGTAAACCGCCTGATGCTGTATATGAACCTGAACCAAATTTTCCACCAGCATGCAGTTTTGTCATAACTAACTCAACACCTGTTAATTTAGTTTTTGCTTCAACATCTACCGGAATACCTCTACCATCATCTACAACTAACACAGAACCATCTGGCATTAATTTGACATGGATTCTTTTTGCATGACCAGCAAGAGCTTCATCAACAGAGTTATCGATTAATTCCCAAACACAATGCATTAAGCCCCGACCATCGGTTGAACCGATGTACATTCCAGGACGTTTTCTTACGGCTTCCAGACCTTCTAATACGGAAAGATTTTTAGCGTTATATTCAGAATTTGTCGCAGTATTGTTAGGACTCAATTTTTAATCCTTTATCAATAGGCGAAGTTTTATAAGTTACGACCTAATTCTGCTTGTTATGAGGCTAATTTCGCCTCACCGCAACACCTTTTTTAAAGTCTGTGACAGTTTTCACCGACACGCCTTGGTACTGCTTCAAGTTGCAATAAATCCATTTGCCATGATGATTGAATAAGGAACCAAAGTTAGAAGAAAGGCAAAGAAATTGAGTTCAGTACTTACCGCAGGGTCTGCTCTAACTGCATCTGATCGTTGCGATCGTTGTGGTGCTCAAGCCTATGTTCGTGTAACTCTTCCAACTGGTGGAACTTTGATTTTTTGCGGTCACCATGCAAAACAGCATGAAGAAAAATTAAAATTAATCGCAAAAGAATACATTGACGAAACCGACAGATTAAAAGCTACAAACTAACTGTTTAGTCTAGGTAATCTCTCAATACTTGTGATCTTGAAGGATGTCTAAGTTTAGACATCGTCTTTGACTCAATTTGTCGAATTCTTTCTCTAGTCACTCCATAAACTTGACCTATTTCATCCAAAGTTTTTGGTTGACCATCAGTTAGCCCAAATCTCATCCGAACCACACCACGTTCGCGTTCACTTAATGTATCTAAAACTGAATCTAATTGTTCTTGAAGCAAAGTAAACGAAACTGCATCACTTGGCACAATTGCTTCTGAATCTTCAATTAAATCTCCAAATTCAGAATCACCATCTTCACCAAGTGGTGTGTGAAGAGAAATTGGTTCGCGACCATACTTTTGAACTTCAATAACTTTATCTGGAGTCATATCAAGTTCTTTAGCTAATTCTTCTGGAGTTGGTTCGCGACCCAAATCTTGTAACATTTGCCTTTGAACTCTTGCCAATTTATTAATTACTTCAACCATGTGAACAGGTATACGAATTGTTCTTGCTTGATCTGCCATTGCACGAGTTATTGCTTGGCGAATCCACCAAGTTGCATAGGTAGAAAATTTATAACCTTTCGTGTAATCAAATTTTTCTACAGCACGAATTAAACCTAAATTTCCTTCTTGGATTAAATCTAAGAAAAGCATTCCTCTACCGGTATATCTCTTTGCTAAAGAAACAACCAAACGTAAGTTTGCTTCGAGAAGATGATTTTTTGCCCTTTGCCCATCTTCAGCAATCCACTCTAAATCTTTTCTGAATTTTCTATCTTTAATTCCACCTGCAGCAAGTTTTTCTTCTGCAAAAAGTCCTGCTTCAATTCTTTTTGCAAGTTCAACTTCTTGTTCAGCATTCAAAAGTGCAACTTTTCCAATTTGCTTTAAATAATCTTTTACTGGATCTGCAGTTGCACCTGCAACAGTCACTTTTTGAGTTGGTTCATCAGCATCATCTGTGTCTGAAATTACAAATGCTTCAGATTCATCTACCGTGGCGCTGATTTTAGTATTTTCTTCTGTTGAGTCTTCAACTTCTTCTACCTCAGCTATTTCTTCATTTAGCTCTTCTAAACTTTCTTTTTCAAGTTCTGCAATTGCCTCTAATTCGGCTGGGTCAATTTCATCAACATCATCTACGGTGACAAGTTCACCATCGACCATAATTACTTTGGCAAAACCTTTATCTTTCTTTCCTTTTTTATCAACAGATTTTAAATTTTTATCTTCTTTTACAGGGGCTTCGGAAACTTTTTGTTTAGTTGTTTTGGAATCTTTAGTTGGTTTTGCTGGTTTTACTGGCTTTAAAGGTTTAACGGGTTTGAGTTTTGTAATTGGTTTAGCAGCTGGTTTCTTTTCAACTTGTTTCTTTGCTGCAGGTTTAGCTGAAGTTTTCTTTGATAAAGGTTTATTCGACGTTTTTTTAGCAACTGGTTTTGCTGCTGGTTTTTTTGCAGCAGGTTTAGCAGCTGGTTTTGTAACAGATTTTGTTGGAATTGCTTTTGCTTTGGGTTTTTTAGAATTCGATTTTCCTAAAAACTTATCTAAAATTGCCACTTATTTTTTAACCCCTCAAAGTCTGGACGCACTTAAGGGCCTGTCAAATCGACCGGCCCACTCCTTATTCTGTCACGATTCAAGCAATTCGCACTTCGATGGGTCAGTTAATCAGCGTGTTAAAACTCCTCTTGCTTCATGAACCAGCAGATTAAATGTTGTTTTTTGAACTAAATTTTTACCTAAGACAGGTAGATCCTGATTATTTTTTGTTGACCACTTGGCTTGCCATGTTGTTGTAATAGTAATAGTTTTAAAACCTTTTGTTTCATATATATGTTTTATTTCTCCATTTGGAAAGCCAGTTCCTGAATTAAAAGTTTCAACTACGGTTCCATCTCCAAAATCCCAGGTCCAAATTGCAGAAGCATTTAATGTGATGGGAACTCCAGTAATGATTAAATTTCTTGGTCCAAAATTTCTACTCTGATTACTTAAAAAATAAATCTCTGTATTGACTAGAACATGCTCGTTTGGCTGAGTGCTTGGTAGTAATTTTGGTAAGTACTCAATTGTTTGTTCATTGATTTTAAAATTAATAGTCGATGGTGTTACAGGACCACTTGGCGCTAAACATATAAGTCCAACTGAAAGCCATGGTTCATCTATTCCTAATTTTCGCCAGACTTTCATTTTCTTACCAATTTCTCCATCTGGTCTAACACAACTATCAGCAGCACCTGAACAATCTTTTATTGATCCATCTTCATCATCGAGATAACAAATTTTTGCAATAATCCATCTACAACCTTGGCAAGTTTCTGCTTGTTTTTGTGATTCAAAACTTCCATTAAATGTCTCATCAAGCAGTAATTCACCTGTTACCTTATAACTTTCATTTTCCTGATCTGCTTCCACAGAAACATCAGCATATGCCGGTGAAATAAACATGAAAAATATAAAAATAAATAAAGTGGTAAATTTCACCACATTATTATTTAATTTTCGTATTTAATAAACAAGATTTTTGAGACTTAAAAGTCCCGTTTTTATTTAATTGTTTTTTGAGTGGCTATTTCTAAAGTTTTTGAAATGACTGGTGCAACTTGGTCAAATTCAATCAAAAACCCGTCATGGCCAAAAGGTGAAGAAATAATATGTAATTGGCTTTTATTAGGCAAGGCAGAAACTAAATCGGCTTGTTGTCTAATTGGGTATAAGCGATCAGAATCAATACCAGCGACAATAATTGGAGCTTTAATTTGTTCTAATGCGTTTCCAACACCACCTCTGTTTCTACCAATATCAAAAGTAGACATACTGTCAGATAAAACAATGTATGAATTGGCATCAAATCTTCTGACTAATTTTTCTGCGTGATGATCTAAATAGGATTCGATTGCAAAACGACCATCGGAATATGGATCTTCCCCATCTTGATTGTCTCTGCCAAATCGAACATCCAATTCTGTTTCAGATCTGTAAGTTAACTGAGCAAATTTTCTTGCTAGTCCTAAACCTTTATGTGGTCCTTCTCCAGGTTTTGATTGATAGTAATCACCGTTTTTCCAATTTGGATCTGACTTTATTGCTGCTATTTGTGCTGATTGAGTAGCAATTTGGTCAGCAGAAGATCTTGGAGCAGAAGCAATAACAAAAGCAGAATTTAATCTATTTGGATGTTCAACGGCCCATTCTAAAACTCGCATACCTCCCATTGAGCCACCCATAATTGACGCCCATTTTTCAATGTTTAAATAGTCGGTAAGTCTTTTTTCAATTTCAACTTGATCCGAAACACTAACTCTGGGAAATTTTGATCCCCAGTTATTTCCAGATTCATCGAGAGATGATGGACCAGTTGTGCCCTGACATCCACCTAAAACATTTGCACAAACTACAAACCATTCATTTGTATCAATTGGTAATCCTGGACCTATTAAGTTATCCCACCAGCCTCGAGTTAAATGGCCTTCGACATCTAAACCTGCAACGTGTGAATCACCTGTTAAAGCATGTTCAATAAAGATTGCGTTTGTTCCAGTGGAATTTAATTTTCCAAAAGTTTCATACGCAACTTTTACTTCAGGTAAAGAACCACCAAGTTCTAAATCTATTAAACCTAAATTAACAAATTTTCTAAATCCTGGATGATCTCCTTCCTGCCACGCACCTGTGACAGGAAGAGGACCATCGTATGAAATTGGCATTATTTATTAAGCACCTTTTGCAGCTCTAAATCCTGCATCAAGATCTGCCAAAATATCGTTAATATTTTCGATTCCAACAGCTAATCTAATCAATCCAGGAGTAACACCTGCGGCTAGTTGTTCTTGTGGAGTTAGTTGAGAATGTGTTGTTGATGCAGGATGAATTACTAAACTTCTCACATCACCAATATTTGCAACGTGTGAATGTAATTCAAGTGCTTCCACAAATTTCTTTCCAGCTTCAATTCCACCTTTAATTTCAAAGGATAAAACTGCACCTGAGCCTTCTGGTGTGTATTTCTTAGCCAGATTGTTGTATTTACTTGAAGCAAGAGATGCATAATTTACTTTCTCTACTTCATCTCGTTTTTCAAGCCATTTAGCAACTTCTTGAGCATTCTTAACGTGTCTTTCGATTCTTAATGACAAAGTTTCTAAACCTTGTGCAATTAAAAATGCATTAAACGGTGAAATTGCTGCACCAAAATCTCTGAGTAAAACAATTCTGGCGCGAAGAATATAAGCTAATTCACCCAATGCTTCTGCGTAATTTAGACCACCGTATGAAGGATCTGGAGTGTTGTATTGTGGGAATTTTGCAGCATTCTTTTTCCAATCAAATTTTCCACTGTCAACA
This sequence comes from Actinomycetota bacterium, assembly GCA_041170365.1. Taxonomy (GTDB): domain Bacteria; phylum Actinomycetota; class Actinomycetes; order S36-B12; family UBA5976; genus ATZT02. Next base: position 2,062 of record JBEAYY010000061.1, on the reverse strand, counting down.
ATTACTCCAGCTACAGCTGTTCCATGTCCTCCAATGTATTTAGTGGCAGAGTGAACCACGATATCTGCACCATGTTCAATCGGTCTTAATAAATATGGAGTTGCAACAGTGTTATCAACTATTAATGGGATTCCATTGTCGTGGGCGATTTTGGAAATATTCTCAATATCCAAAATAACGTTTGCAGGATTTGCAATAGTTTCTCCATAAAAAGCTTTGGTGTTTGGTTTGATTGCTTTTTTCCACGAATCTAAATTGTCAGGATCATCAACAAACGTCACTTCAATTCCGTATTTTGGAAGAGTGTAGTGAAATAAGTTATATGTTCCTCCGTAAAGATTTGGGCTAGAAACAATATGATCGCCTGCTTCAGCCAAATTCAAAATCGCGTAAGTTTCTGCAGCTTGACCACTTGCCAAAAGCAGAGCACCTACTCCACCTTCCAAAGAAGCAATTCTTTCTTCAACTGCTGCTTGTGTTGGATTCATTATGCGGGTGTAGATGTTGCCTGGCTCTGCTAAAGCAAACAAGTCCGCAGCATGTTTTGTATCACGAAACGTATATGACGTTGTTTGATATATCGGTAATGCTCTGGAATTCGTTTGCGAATCTGGTGCTTGACCAGCATGTATCTGTCTAGTTTCAAAACTCCAACCTGAACTCATTTTCTAACCTCTTTCTTAATTTGAGTCACTTTGCCTATCGCCTTGATAGTCAAAGGTGGGTTTTTTTTGCGCAAGAATAATAAAAATAAAAGAAATTAATTATTTTTATTGAAACAACGCAAATTATTACCCCTTTTCTTCGGGGCCTCACATTTAAAGATTTTCGTAAGACCCGCGCTTGCCAATTGCTTTTGCGAATTGACCTGGTCTACACCCGGAGCACCCCACCGCGGTGGAGGGTTGCCGTTCAGCTAGCCGGGGCTTAATACTGAAACTCTTGACCTAACTAAAAGATTACTAAATTAAAGTCTTTTGCTCAAGTCCAGGGGTGTGACGGATTTTTAAATATGTCCTTAAATTCTGAGGCTGGTACTCCACTGTCAATGGCATTTTGCAGAAGAAGAGCCAAACGAAAATTAGCATCAGCAGCAAGGCTTAATTTAACCGCGATATTTGCAGCTTCATATTCGCCTGCTTGCCATAAATAAGCAGAAACGCAAGCAAAAATTGGGCTTTGAAATTCCTGCTCTGCAAAAGATCCAACTTTTGCCCAAGTTTTAGCAAGCACAATTAGTTTTTTCGAATTTTCCTGGTTACTAAATCCTCGTTCGATGAAATGAGATAACAAGGCATCTCTAACAGGTATATCTTTTAACCCCACCAAAAGTCTTGACCAGTTGTTTTTAGAAGCAGTTGAAATAGCATTTTTTGCTGAAAGGCGATTGAACTGCATCTTTTGCCACTTCTTTAAACCCAGGTCATCTTTAATAGCACTTTTGATTTTCATCGCTTTTTGAGCGTTTGTTTTAAGTTTTGAATCAACTTTATTAATCTTTAAGAAATCGGTATTAAATTTATGAATTTCTTTAGTTTTAGGCTCTTTTTCAATAACGTTACCTTCAATAGGACAACAACTTAAGTCTTCACAGATGAAAGAAGCCCATCTTTCTTTTTTAACCCACAATAAATCCTTAACATAGACTTTTTTGGAAAGCCTTTCAAAATAAATCTGAGCTATTTTCTTATATTTTTCAGGATCTTTTTCAATATAAAATACCAAGACCACAGATTCTAAATCATGGCCTATGAAATTTTTCAATAAATTATCAAAATATTTAGTCGTTAAAATTTCAAGAGTGGGAATTTGAAAGGAAAAATGAGTTGAAAATCTACTCTCTGCCCCCTTCAAGCCAAAAATTAATAATTTATTTATTGGATTAATTTTGATAAGTGAAGGAATACTGCTGATTAGTTTCTTTGGTCCATCTATAATTAGTTGATTCATTATTTAATAATCAATGAAAAACTCATACGGCGTATTTACATTTAACAAAATTGCTAATAACTAACCCCTGGGGATAAATCCCCAGGGGTTAGTTTGCTTGCAGAATTACTAC
>JBEAYY010000060.1:0-6094 GCA_041170365.1 Actinomycetota bacterium | reverse complement strand
GAGATTTAATTGTGGTGACAGATGATTTTGTCTTACCTTGGATTAGAGGTGGGTTTGTTGAAAAATTTGATAAGCAAAATATGCCTAATGTGACAAATAATTTAATTGAAAGCTATCTTGGTGTTTCTTATGATCAAAATAGGGAATATACAATTCCTTGGCAATCTGGTTTCACGGGAATTGGTTTTAATAAGGCAAAAGTTAAAGAATTACTTGGAACAGAAACTATAAGCTCTCTTGATCAATTTTTTGATCCACGACTTAAGGGTCAAATTTTAATGTCATCTGAAATGGGAGATTCCATTGGATTAGTAATGTCATTTCTTGGTTTTGATCTAGATAATTTTACTGATGATCAATTTGATCAAGCTCTTGATTTTATTTCTACTCAAGTTTCAAATGGTCAAATTCAACAAATAGTAGGAAATGAATCTGCTTTATCTTTGGAAAATGGTGATGTGGCAGCAGTAGTTGGATATGCGGGAGATTTATGGCAGTTAGGTGAGGATTTTGGTTTTGAAGTTCCAGAATCAGGGGGTTTAGTTTTTGCAGATAATTTACTTATTCCAAAAGGTTCAGAAAATAAAGATTTAGCAGAAAAAGTAATTGACTATTTTTATAATCCAGATATTGCTGCAGAAGTTTCTCAATATGTCGGCTATGTCAGTCCTGTAATTGGAGCACAGGAAGCTGCCGCAAAATTAGATTCAGAATTAGCTTCAAATAAATGGGTATTTCCAAGCGATGAACAATTTGCAAAAACTAAATTTTTTATTATTACTGATGCAGAAAGAGATTCTAGATTACGAGAGAAATGGCAAAAAGTTCTAGGTAATTAAGTTATCCACAAGGATTACTTATGCACAAAAAATCAAAAAATATAAACAATTAATTTTAAAAATATTAACCTAAAATGTGCTCAATTTAGGAAAAATTGAAGAAGAAAAAGACCTATATTTATTATTAAGTTGGATAATTGATTCTTGTGACGATGAAGTATTTAAAAGTGTTTCTAGATTTGGATTAGAAGAATATATTTCTTCTTTAACAAATACAAAGTACATCCGAAGAGTAAAAGAAATAAAAAGCATATATCAAATAAAAGAGTATTTAGAATCTAGCCAAATAGGATTTGTATCAAGAATTGATTCAAATTGGCCTAAACCGCTAAATGATTTAAGAAATATTGAGCCCTATGGATTATTCTATAAAGGAAATTTTGATTATATTTTGAATAAATCTGTTGCAATTGTAGGAACTCGAAAATCAACTACTGAAGGAAATATGATTGCCACAGAAATCGCATTTGATTTAGCAAAATCAGGATTAAATATTATTTCTGGCGGAGCCGTAGGCATAGATCATGTGGCTCATCATGGAGCCCTTATTGCAAATGGAATCACGATCGCTATCCAAGCTTCTGGTCTAAATAAACTGTATCCTTCTAAAAATATTGAAACCTTTAAAAAAATTATTAATTCAGGACTTTTAATTTCTGAATATCCACCAGATAGAAATGCTAACAAAATAAGTTTTTTACATAGAAATCGATTAGTGGCAGCATTATCTCAAGGCACACTTGTAATAGAAGCAGGCGAAATTTCAGGAGCTTTATCTACTGCAAGATATGCCTCAAAATTGAATAGAATTTTGATGGCAACACCAGGTTCGATACTTTCAAAAGTATCAATTGGAACTAATGAATTAATTAGAAATAGGGAAGCAGAATTAGTTATAGATTCAAAGCAAATTTTACAACTGTTATCACCTATTGGCGTTGATTCATAAGTTATTTGCAGTTTTATGCGAATATAGATATATGTCAAAATCATGGTATTCAAAATCTTTGGAAGAATTTCTTGATTATATAAAAATTCAAAAAAACAGAAGTGACAATACCATTAGAAGTTATCAAACAGATCTAGAACTTTTGCTGGAATTTGCAACAAATAAGGGTATATCTAGATTTGAAAGTTTAACTACAGACGTAATTAAAGAATGGATATTAAATTTAAAGAAAAATCAGATTTCTAACACCACGATTTCTCGAAGAATTAGTAGCGTAAAAGTTTTTTTCAATTACTTAGTTAAAAATAAATCAATTGTAAATAATCCAACTTTAAAAATTATCTCTCCGAAATTAAATAAAGTTCTACCAAATGTGTTGGGTCAAAAACAAGCAGAACAACTACTGAATCAAGCTGCAAATTTTGAAGTTGAGCAAGAAACACAAGAAGTAAGAATTAGAGATTATGCAATTTTAGAAGTTTTGTATTCAACAGGGATAAGAGTTAGTGAATTAGTAGGGATGAATATAGAGGATATTAATTTTAGTAATTTGACTTTAAAAGTATTAGGAAAAGGCAGAAAAGAACGAGTCGTACCATTTGGGATTCCTGCAAAAGATGCTTTAAATAACTACTTAAACCAATCGCGGAATAAATTCAATAAAAATAAATCAGAAGCATTGTTCTTAGGTCAACGTGGAAACCGATTAAATGTTCGACAAGTTAGAAGAATATTAAAGAAAGCAATGGATCAAATTGATAATGGTAAAGAGGTTTCCCCGCATGATCTTCGCCATAGTGCAGCAACCCATATGTTGGAAGCAGGTGCAGATTTAAGAATTGTGCAAGAACTTTTAGGACATTCTTCACTTGCTACAACACAAAAATACACTCATGTAACTATTGAAAGACTTCGAGAAGTTTTTGCAAATGCCCACCCTCGTGCTTAAGAATAAATAGGTAAAAGTATTGGATATTTTTTTAATGAAATAAAAACAGGCTTGAAATACGTAGAACCTTCTTTTAGACCAAAATGTAAACAAGATTTTGGGAAACAATGTGATCCTTCAGTTTGTAAAAATCCAATAACTTCTCCTTGTTTAACTTTCTGCCCTAATTTAACAATTGGTTTAACTGGTTCATAAGTTGTGCGAAAAGAGTTGTGAGTAACAGTAATCGTCCAACGGTTGTAAATAAAACCAGAGTGAGAAATAAATCCGTCTTCAGCAGCTAAAACTTGTGAATTTTCTAATGAAAGCAAATCAATTCCTCTATGACCTGAAGCATATTTATTTTCTGGCATGAAAAAATCCTTGACGTTTACTGCGCCAGGAATTGGTGGAATCAAATTAATTGAAAAAGCAAGAATCAATGAAATCACATATCAATCATTTAGGTTTTGAAGTTTATTCGAAGGTCTTAATAGAAATTTGTGGGTAATTTTGCGATGTTGATAAGGGGAAACCGGGTATGAAAAAGCCAAAAACCTGCAATTAAGTAGTATTTTCACAGCACTTAAATTCTTAAAAAGAAAATAGGTGACTTCGCACATCTGGTCTCTGGAAATTTCCAGACCTTTTGCGGGCACGGTCTACAGATAGTTTGTAGCGCTTATCGCAACTGAGCAGATGTCAGGTGAATTAATCAAATTGATTAATTCAAAAAACCAAAAGACTTACCACTGGTAAGTAAAGGAAAGGCACGTACATGGCTGTAGTAACTATGCGCCAACTTCTAGAGTCCGGTGTTCATTTCGGACATCAAACTCGTCGTTGGAATCCAAAGATGAAAAGATTCATCTTGACAGAACGTAATGGAATTTACGTAATCGATTTAGAACAATCGTTAACTTTTATTGACAAAGCTTACGAATTCATCAAAGAAACAGTTGCCCGTGGCGGAACAATTATGTTCGTTGGCACAAAAAGACAAGCACACGAAGCAATCCAACAACAAGCAAAAAGAGTTGGAATGCCTTTTGTCACACAACGTTGGTTAGGTGGCATGCTCACAAACTTTGGAACGATTCAAAAAAGAATCCAAAGATTAAAAGAATTAGAGCAAATCAATTTCGATGACACAAGTTCTGGCTATACCAAAAAAGAACTTTTGATGATGAGAAGAGAAAAAGAAAAACTTGATGCAGTTTTAAGTGGTATCAGAGATATGACTAAAACTCCAAGTGTTCTTTGGGTTATTGACACTAAGAAAGAACAAATCGCTGTAGATGAAGCAAGAAAACTAGGAATCCCAGTTGTGGCAATTCTTGATACAAATTGTGATCCTGATGAAGTTGAATTCCCAATTCCTGGAAATGATGATGCAATCAGAGCAATATCTCTATTAACAAGAGTCGTTGCAGATGCAGTTGCAGAAGGACTTCAACAAAGACCAACTAAGAATGCTGGAGCAGCAGGAGTAATTGCTGAACCACTAACAGATTGGGAAAAAGAACTATTAGCAGGAAATCAAGATGCAATTGCTGAAGCTGTTGCATCAACAACTCCTGAAAGCACCACTGAAAATAAAACTGAAGAAGGAAAATAAAAATAAATGGCTAATTATTCTGCAGATGACGTAAAAAAACTTCGCGAAAAAACCGGTTCAGGAATGATGGACTGTAAAAAAGCATTGGATGAAACTAATGGAGATTTCGATGCGGCAGTTGAATTGTTGCGCGTAAAAGGTGCAAAAGATGTTGGTAAACGTGAAGGAAGAACTGCATCTGCAGGAATAGTTGCTGGCGCAAAATCAGGAAATAGTGAGGGTGCACTAGTTGAAGTAAATTGCGAAACAGATTTCGTTGCTAAAACAGATGACTTTGTTAAATTAGGCGAGACTGTTGCAAATGTGATTCTTAATCAGAAACCAAAAGATGTCGATTCATTATTGGCTTCTGATGTTAATGGTAAATCCATCAAACAACTGCTCGATGAAGCAAATGCATTCATGGGTGAAAAAGTTGAAGTTAAAAGATTTGCTCAATTTTCTGGAGGGTATGTATTTAACTACTTACATAAACCAGACCCTGCTCTTCCAGCAGGTGTTGGTGCAATTGTTCAACTTGATAAAGAAAATGAACAAGTTGCAAAAGATTTGGCGCAACAAATAGCTGCTATGGCTCCTCTTTATTTGACTAAAGAAGATGTGCCTCAAGATGTTATTGAAGCAGAAAAAAGAGTTGCAGAACAAACAGCAAAAGAAGAAGGAAAACCAGAACAAGCCATTGCAAAAATTGTTGAAGGAAGAGTAAATTCTTACTTCAAAGACTTTTGTTTACTTGAACAAATGTGGGTAAGAGATAACAAGAAGTCGATAAAGCAACTTATTGATGAAAATGGAATTAAAGTGGAAAAGTTTGCTCGCTTTAAGGTTGGCCAAGGCTAAATGTCTAAAAAATTTGGACGCGTCCTTCTAAAACTTTCCGGAGAAGCATTTGCCGGAAGTGGTGGATTGGGTGTTGATCCAGATGTAGTTAGCAGTATCGCTAAACAAATTGCAGATGTTGTTCAAGATGGAGCACAAGTTGCTGTTGTAATTGGTGGCGGAAATTATTTCCGTGGCGCACAACTTTCTGAACGCGGAATGGATCGTGCACGCGCAGACTACATGGGAATGCTAGGCACTGTGATGAATTGTCTAGCCCTACAAGATTTTTTAGAAAAACAAAAAGTTGAAACACGTGTACAAACAGCCATCACCATGGGCCAAGTAGCTGAATCTTATGTACCAAGAAGAGCTATAAGACATTTAGAAAAAGGTCGAGTAGTAATTTTTGGCGCAGGTTTAGGAGCACCATTTTTCTCTACAGATACAACAGCTGCACAAAGAGCTTTAGAAATCGGAGCAGATGTGGTTTTAATGGCAAAAGGTGTCGACGGAGTTTATGATTCAGACCCAAGAAAGAACCCAGATGCCAAAAAATTTGATCAATTAACCTACGATCAAGTTTTGCAAAAAGATTTAAAAGTTGCAGATGCAACAGCTATAAGTTTATGCAGAGACAACAATTTACCGATCGTTGTATTTAATTTATTAGAAAATGGAAATATTGCTAAAGCGGTGTCTGGTAAATCTATCGGAACAATAATTCAAGGAGCATAAGTGACTGCAGCAATTTTAAGTGAAGCAAAAGCAAAAATAGATAAAGCCATAGAAGTAGCTAAAGAAGATTTTTCAACAATTCGAACTGGTAGAGCAAACTTGGCAATGTTTAATAAGATAACTGCCGATTACTACGGTACTCAAACTCCTTTAAATCAAATGGCAAGTTTTCAAAATCCTGAAGCAAGAATGATAGTTATCAC
>JBEAYY010000059.1:0-5219 GCA_041170365.1 Actinomycetota bacterium | reverse complement strand
CCAGCTCCGAGTAAGCGACCATCTCTGAGATCAATAAATGCAGAACCTGGTGAAGGAATCATTCCAATTTCTATTGCTTTTTGTTTCAATATTTCAGGTGATTCCATTCGGGCTACATTTTGTGCTAAAACCTCATGTTCGTCCGCTAATGCAATAGATTTATTTTGTAATTCTTGTATCTCAAATTGGCCTTGAGATAGAAGAGTATTTACAAAGAGCCCTCCTAGCATGCCAATTAAAATAATGCCCGAAATTATTAAGCCAAATCCAACTGCAGCAATCTGTTTTGGTTTTACTTGTATTTGGTTTAAGGAAATTGGTGCAACACTCATGCTGCAACTCCAATTCTTTCGATGGCCCTAAGTTTTACCGAAGTTGCTCTTGGATTAAGAGTAATTTCTTTATCTGTTGCAATTTCTGCTTTTTTATTTAGCAAAATAAAATCTTTTTCTTTATTTTTTAAAGGAATTGGTAATCCAGGTAATAAATCAGTTGTAGAAGTATTAGCTTTAAATATATTTTTTACGATTCGATCCTCTAAGGATTGATATGACAAAATAACTATTCGTCCACCTATTGCTAATGAGTTAAGTGCTTGAGGAATTGCTTTTTCAAGAATTTCTAATTCGTTATTCACAGCAATTCTTAAAGCTTGAAAAGTTCTTTTCGCTGGATTTCCACCTTTTCTTCTAGCAGGTGCTGGTATGCATGATTTGATTATTTCAACAAGCTCAAAAGTTGTTTCAATTTTTTTACTCTGTCTTTGCTTAATAATTGAATTTGCAATTCTAGAAGCAAATTTTTCTTCACCAAACTCAAAAATAATTTTTGTTAAAGTTTTGGCGTCATAATTATTCAAGATATATTCTGCCGTTAAATCTTGATTTTGATTCATTCTCATATCAAGATTGGTATTTTGGGCATATGAGAAACCTCTACTTACTTCATCAAGTTGAATTGAAGAGACACCTAAATCAAATAAAATTGCATTTACTTTTAAGTCTTTTAGATTTTTTTCTATCGAATCAAAAGTCTCATTAATAAAGTTAATTCGATCTTGATATTTCTCTAGTCTTAATTTGGCTCTATTCAAAGCAATTGAATCTCTGTCAAAACCAATTACTTTTAAGTTTGAGAATTTATTTAATAAAGCTTCTGTATGTCCTGCTAAACCTAATGTTGCATCTACAAATATTGGATTTGGAATTGAAAGACAAGGAGTGAATAATTCAACAACACGATCCAGCATCACTGGAATATGTTGTTCAACCAAGGACTTTTCAGTCACTTATGATCCCCTTCCCCAATTTCTTTTTCGGTTTTTCTCTCCGTTTAACCGAGGTCCCTCTCTGCAAACATTGCTTCCGGCTTCGGGGAAGAAAGTCGGTGGACACTATTTGCAGAGAGAGGCCTCAAGCCAAACGAAAAATCGTTTAACCTTTTAGCTTCTAGAAAATTCCTGGCACCACCTCTTCTTGTGTAGAAGCAAATTTTGGTTCTGCTTCTGATAAATATGTATTCCAAAGTTTTGGATCCCAAATTTCAACTGTGGTATCTGCTCCAACCACGATTACGTCTCTATCTAATTGCGCATAATCTCTTAACGCGGCAGGCAAAGTGATACGACCTTGTTTATCAATTTGTTCATCAAATGCACTTGAGAAAAAAACTCTTAGATAACTTCTAACCCGAGCATCATTTCTTGATGCTTCTCTTATTTTTTGTGCATAAAGTTGAAATTCACTCAATGGCCACATAACAATTGATAAATCTTGACCCTTAGTAAGAACTACATCGGTTGAAAAACCATCACGAAATTTTGCAGGAAGCACCAAACGGCCTTTGTCGTCTAGACGTGGCTCGTGCGTACCTAAAAACATTGGGACTCCCCTTGGCCATTCCCCTAGTCCTCAACCTCGTCCCAAGCTGAGTGACCACAACCCTCCACAGGCTGTTTTGACCACAATACTCCCTTTTCCTCCAAAATCAACCCCTTACCCCCATATTTTTGGTGATTTCCTCCACTTTTCCCCCACTATTTCTAGGCCTGCTGCCAAGGATTTGGCCTATATCTGACGCCTAGTATTAAGCGATGGCCACAAGATCCAACAAAATTGCTCAACGAAATGCTGGTTATGCACTTCATGTGTTTACAGCTAGTGGTGCAGTTTTTGGCATGCTTGCCTTACAAGCAGTAATCGATAACAAAATTCGAGAAGCATTAATTTGGCTTTTGGTTTGCCAAGTTCTAGATGGTATCGATGGTCCAATTGCTAGAAAATTAGATGTTGTTATTCACGCACCATGGTTAAGTGGTGAAGTTTTAGATCAAATAGTTGACTATTTTACTTACGTCGTAGTGCCAGTTGCATTTTTAATGCACTTAAATATGGTTCCGCAACAATATGAAACTTTTGTTGCTGGATTAATTCTTTTATCTTGCGCAATTTGGTGGGCTAGAAATGACAATAAAACAGATGACTCTTGGTTTGTTGGTTTTCCATGCATGTGGAATTTAGTTGTTGTTACATTCTTACTTTTAAAAACTCCTCCAATTCAAGTCATGCTAATTTCAATAGTTTTGTGTGCTTTGCAACTTACAAATATTAAGTTTCCTCACCCTGTTAGAGTAAAAATATTACGACCAATTTCATTAAGCCTTTCTATCATTTATTTAATTGGAGTTGCAGTTTTATCTTGGAATTACACTTATCCAACTCAAGATCCAACATTATTAACTAAATTTATTTTGCTGGCTTTACCAATTTATGTTTCACTACTTGCTATTTGGAAAACCTGGTTAGTCATTGAAAAGCCTATTAAATCAAAGAAAAATATCAAATCTAGAAAGTAATAGTTTGAAAAGAATTAGTAGAATAATTTCTTATATTTTTATTGGATTAACTATTACTTTAATGTTAGTTTTTAATTTAATTGGATCAAACGTTAATTCAAAAGGTGTTTTAGAAGAAACTTTTTATTTAATTCCACTTGCTTACACTAGTTTTATAATAGGGATAATTTTTTTAGTAATTTCCTTACTAAAAAAGAACTAAATTCCACCATCTCTACGTTGTTGCCAACGCTCTTCTAACTTAGACATGAAATTAGAATTCTTTGCTTTATTTTTTACTTTTTTTGGTGTTGGAGTTACTGCAGATACAGGTTCTTGAAGTCCGCGAGCAATAAAAACTAATCCTGTAAGAACTAGTAAGAAACCAGGAATTCCTATAAAAACTATTTTTGTTACAACTGCTGAGAAAACTAAAGCAATTCCTGCTAGTAGGGCAAAAAGTCCCATGATCACATGACGACGTTCTCCTGGGGCAATAGTTAATCCAGAACGTCTTAAGGTTGAGGCAAATTTTGGATCTTCTGCATATAGAGCTTTTTCCATTTGTTCGAGCAGTTTTTGCTCGCGGTCAGATAAGGCCATAGTTAAAGATCACCACTTCCCCGACTATTAATACTTCCTATTTTAAGAATACGACTTTTGTGCCTAAGTGCAATATTCAGGACCGCTAACCAGTAAAAGATTCCCACGCGTCAGTTTTGGGCTAAAAATGTGCTCGCAATGACCTGGTCAAAAGAACGAAAATCGAAGTGGCTCCCAAAATCAAGGCCAGACCCATGTAAGTCGCCTGCAACCCAATCTGCTCTACTGCGACACCTGTTAAAACCATACCTATGGGAGGTGCTGCATAAAAGGCTGAAAGTTGTAATCCAAATACTCGCCCATGCTCTGATTCTGAGACTCTGTTTTGGATAAGAGAAGTCATTAGTGGATTAAAAGGTCCCCAGAATAGCCCTAGGAAAAAACCAGCCACGACCATAATCCAGGTTGCAGGAAGAAGCGCCATAGGCAACATACTGATGGAGCTTCCAATAAAAGTAATTCTGATCAAACTTTTTTTACTTACCCGAGCGCTTATATATCCATAACCAAATGAACCAAATGTAGAACCTGCCGCTAAAGCAGAAATAACGATTCCTAATTGGGCCGGTTTGCCAAGATTCTCAAAATAAGTAGGCAAAATAATTGATTCTGTTGGTAAATATATTGCGGCAAGTATTAGCACTGAAATAGTTATGGTTCGAAGTAATTTGTCATTCCACAAAACTTTAAAACCTTGGCTTAATTTGGTGTTGGTATCTTTAAATTGATCTATGTGTACTTTTTTATTTTCAATTCTTAATAGAAAAATTGAAATTGCTGCGACCAGAAATAGTACTGATGCTGCAGTAAATGAATTTATGACACCGATTGTGGCAATAAGCCAAGCTCCAATTGCTGGTCCAAAAACCCAACCAACTCCAAATACACCTTCATGGATTCCATTTAACTTTTCTTGATTCATGCCACTTTGCTGTGCTGTGTCAATTAATAAAGTTTTTCTCGCTGTATAACCTGCTGGATCAAATAAAGCTCCAATTAAAGCCAAAATCAAGATCAAACTATTAGTTAATTCAAATTGCCAAGCAATTATGGGAAATGCAATAACTGAGATTGCTGACATTAAATCAGCACTTATGCTAACTGTTTTTCTGCCAAGATGATCCACAAACCAACCACTGATTGGTGAAATTACGAGTGCAGGAATTGCAGATAAAGCAACCACTAAACCTGCAAAAGATGGTGAATCTGACTTTTCCAAAATTAACCATGGAATTGAAATTGTCACTATCGCATTACTTACTCCCGAAGAAAAATTTGATAACTGGAGTAAAAAAACTTTAATCATTTATAAATTATATCTAAAATGAATTTTTTTATTTACTCGAGTAATCTTGCTGGTTTAATGGATTCTTCTCCGAATCGAGCATTAGCTTTATCACTTGCTTTATCGATTTCTCTCCAACTTTTTTCATTTTCTCCAAGTAATAATTGTCTATTGGCAAGTTCTTCTTCCATAAGTTTTTCTACCCTTACCCCAACAAGTCTTACCCTTACTTGATCAAGTTTTAAACCCTCAAAAAGAGTTTTAGCCACTTCGTATATTTCTTTTGCTACATCTGTGGGATCAAGCAAAGTCTTGGATCTAGTAATTGTTGAAAAATTAGAAAATCTCACCTTTAAAGTTATGGTTCTACCCATTAGGCCTGCTTGTCTTAGACGAGCAGCTACTTTTTCGCTAAGTCGTAATACTTCTCGAAGAATGTCTTCTGCTTGATCTAAATCTTTAGAAAAAGTTTCCTCATTGCCCACACTTTTTTCAGGT
>JBEAYY010000058.1:0-10490 GCA_041170365.1 Actinomycetota bacterium | reverse complement strand
GAAAATGGTTTTGCGTCATACGATTTAAATTACAATAACGAAAAAGCTCAAGTAAGGCTAAAGATTGTTGGCTTACATCAAGTTTCAAACTCTTTGGCAGCAGCAACTGCCTTAATAAGTTTAGGTATTGAAGTAGATAAAATTGCTCAAAAATTGTCTTCTTCTGTTGCTAAAAGTAAATTAAGAATGCAAATAGAAAAATCGAATCAAGGAATTGAAATTATAAATGACACTTATAATGCAAATCCAGAATCTGTTATTGCAGGACTTGAAACATTAAAATTAAAATCCCAAAACAGAAAAACTTGGGCAATTCTAGGCGAGATGCGTGAATTGGGTGCAGAATCAAAGTTTTATCACGAATTAGTTGCTCAAAAAATTATTGAATTGAAAATAGATAATACTTTAGTTATAGGTGAAGGTGCAAAATATATTTATGATTTCTTAATGCTCAATAATTATTCGGGATCTGTAACTTATGCAGGGGACATTTTTGAAGCAATTAAAGTTTGCAGAGTGCTTTTACAAAAAAATGATTTGGTTCTAGTCAAAGCCTCTCGTTCTATCGGGCTAGAGCGAGTCGCTCAAGTGATTGTTTCAGGTTTCGACGAGAATTTAATTTCAAAAATCCAGGAGGTTGGTCAGTGAGGCTAATCATCATCGCTGGAGTTTTTTCTATGGTTTTTTCATTATTTACAACCCCACTTTTAATTAAAGCTTTAAGAAAAAGAGGTAAGTCACAAGCGATAAGAATTTCAGAAGGTGACATTAACTATCCAGAACATCAATCCAAAGTCGGTACACCTTCAATGGGTGGTTTATCAATTCTTGGTGGTTCAGTTGTTGGTTATTCAATGGCGCATTTACTTTTATGGCGCCCTCCAACACTTTCTGCATTAATGGCATTAGCTTTGATGTTTGGATTAGCTTTAGTCGGTTTTGCGGATGATTATTTAAAAATTTACAAACAAAATAGTAGAGGTATTAGAGCTAGAACAAAACTAATTGGCCAAGCCGTAGTTTCATTTATTTTTGGATATTTTGCATTAAATTTTCCTGACGAATTTGGTAGAACTCCAGGTTCGACAGCTCTTTCTGTTGTAAGAGATACCAACATTGTTTTACCTACAGTCTTATTTATTTTACTTGTTTGGTTTTTAATCACGGCTGCTACAAATGCTGTGAATTTGACAGATGGATTAGATGGTTTAGCAGCAGGTGCTGCAGTATTAACACTTGGTGCATACATTTTAATTGGAGTTTTCGAATTTAATCAAAATTGTTCATTTGAACAAAACGCAACTTGTTATGACGTAAGAGATCCACTGGATTTAGCAGTATTTGCAGCAAGTGTTGCAGGAGCTTGTATTGGTTTCTTGTGGTGGAACACTGCACCAGCAAAAATTTTTATGGGCGATACCGGTTCGTTGGCGATAGGTGGAGCAATTGCTGGTTTAGCAATAATGACAAGAACACAATTATTAATCGCATTTCTCGCAGGCTTATTTGTTTTAATTACAATTTCAGTAATTTTACAAGTGGGTTCATTTAAATTAACTGGAAAAAGAGTATTCAAAATGGCACCACTTCATCATCATTTTGAAATGATTGGTTGGCCAGAAATTCAAATTGTGGTTCGTTTTTGGGTAATTCATGGTGCATTTGTTGCAGGTGGTCTTGCTTTGTTTTATGCAAGTTGGGTCAGGGCATGATCGATTGGTTAAGACAAAACAGAAATAGCGACTGGACCAAAGTAAATGCGTGTGTAGTTGGTTTAGGAGTAGCAGGATTTGCCGCAGCTGATGCCCTGATTGAAATGGGTGCAAGTGTTTCAATAATTGATCAAAGTAATGGAGATCTTCAACAGGAACATGCAACTGTTCTAGAAATTCTTGGGGCAAAAACATATTTGAATTACAAGGGAGAAATACCTTCTTCAACAAATCTTTTGATCGTTTCACCAGGCGTTAAACCTAATTCATCATTAATTTCTGAAGCAATTTCTAAGAAAATAGAAATTTGGGGTGAATTTGAACTTGCCTGGCGATTAAGAAATTTAGATTTTCCAGCACCATGGTTATTTGTCACAGGAACAAATGGGAAAACAACAGCAACTCTGATGCTTTCTTCAATTTTAAATGCAGCAGGTCTTAAGGCTCCAGCTGTTGGCAACATTGGTGATTCATTAGTAAGTGCTGTTATGGATCCAATACCTGCAGATGTACTTGCTGTTGAAGTTGGTGCGCCACAACTACCATTTTTAAAAAATGTTTCGGCACATTCAGCAGTTTGTTTAAATTTAGCTCAAGACCATATTGATCATTTTGAAACATTTGAAAATTATCGAAATACCAAAGCTCTTGTTTATAGAAATGTTCAAAAATCAGCCATATATAACGTAGATGATCTGCAAACTGAAAAAATGGTCGAAGAAGCAGATGTTATTGAAGGAGCAAGAGCAATCGGCTTTACCTTAGGGGTTCCTGGGCTTTCAATGTTTGGTTTAGTTGAAGATGTTTTAGTTGACCGAGCATTTGTTGAAGATAGAAAGACTCATGCACAAGAACTTTGCACAGTTGCTGACTTAGCATCAAATGCTCCTCACAATATTGCTAATGCACTTGCAGCTGCAGCTCTAGCAAGATCTTATGGAGTTGAACCTGTTCATGTTAGAGATGGTTTAAGAAATTTTGTACCTGCTCCTCATCGAATTTCACTGGTAGGAGAAATTGATGGAGTCAAATATGTTGACGATTCAAAAGCCACTAATTGCCATGCTGCACAGACTTCAATTCAAGCTTTCGAAAATGTTATCTGGATAGCAGGCGGGCTATCAAAAGGGCAAGATTTTTCAGAATTAGTCAAAAAAAATGCAAAAAAAATTAAAGCAGCGGTGTTGTTAGGAAAAGATAAAGACGTAATTTTTAATACAATTAAACGCATTGCACCTGAAATGCCAATAAAAGTAATTGAGAGAAATGATGAAGAAGCGATGCTGGAAGTAGTTCAAGCTGCGAAATCATTTGCTTTAAGTGGGGACACAGTTTTACTTGCTCCAGGATGTGCATCCTGGGATATGTTCAAAGATTACAAAGCTAGAGGAAATGCCTTCAGTGATGCTTTTAACAAAGTCAAAGGTCAAAATTAATGTCGAGTAAACAAGAATCAATTACGAAATCAAAAAGCACTGCAGATCAATTGACTGGTAAGCATTATTACGCTTTATTGATTTCGATTTTCGCTCTTTTATTTATTGGTATTGTGATGATTTTATCTGCTTCAACAACTGTTTCTTATAAACAATTTGATAATCAATACGTAATTTTTCTTCGTCAATTAATGTTTGCAGCAATTGGTGTAATCATTATGCTTTTGATTAGTCGACTTCCTAAAGTTTTCTTTCATAAATGGGCTCATATTGGTTTGTGGTTTTCTTTAATTTTGCTGGTTTTAGTTTTGATTCCTGGTATAGGAATATCTGTTGCAGGACAAAGAAATTGGATAAGTTTATGGGGACCCTTTAGATTGCAACCAAGTGAAATAGCTAAATTAACTTTTATTGTTTGGGGCGCAGTAGTTTTAAGCAGACAAGTTAAATCACGCGTTACAACTTGGCAAAATTTATTAGTTCCAGTATTTCCTGTGGGAATATTAATTGCAGTTTTAGTAGTTATGGAAGGTGATTTAGGTACAACTTTAATTATTGGACCAATTGTTTTATCACTTTTTTATGCAGCTGGGGCTCCTTTAAAAATGTTTAGTTGGGCTATTTTGGCGGGTTTATTAGGAATTTTTGTTTTATCGATTAGAGAAGGTTACCGAGTTCAAAGATTTATGTCTTGGATTAATCCAACTGCAGAAAATCAGGATGCAGGCTGGCAAGTACTTCATGGAAAATATGCATTAGCCACTGGCGGTTGGACAGGTATTGGACTTGGGGCAAGTAGAGAAAAATGGGGATGGTTACCTGCAGCTCACACAGATTTTATTTTTGCAGTGGTAGGTGAAGAATTAGGTTTAGTAGGAACAATAATCGTGCTAATTTTGATTGGCACAATTGGTTATGTAGCTTTAACTTTAGCTAGAAATACTAATGATTTTTTTACAAGAATGATTGCAATATCAATCATGGCATGGATTATTGTTCAATCATTCATTAACATCGGCGCGGTATTAGCACTTCTTCCTGTAACAGGGGTTCCTTTACCTTTAGTGTCTTATGGAGGTTCTTCTTTAATATTTACTTTGGCAGCACTTGGAGTTTTGTTAGCGGTTTTAAGAGCAGAACCAAGTGTTAAAGCAGATTTAAAAAGCCAAAAGAAATTAAAAAGAATCTAAATATGAAGTCAATTGCACTTGCAGCAGGAGGAACTGCAGGACATATTCAACCTGCCTTAACTTGTGCCAGAACAATAAAGAAAAATAATTCAAATATTGAAGTATTTTTTATAGGCACTGCCAAGGGATTAGAACAACAATTAATTTCCAACACAGTATTTGAATTAAATCTAATTCCTGCAGTACCTATGCCTAGAAGATTAGGTCTTGAAATAATCTTTTTTCCCTTCAAATTAATTCAAAGTGTTTTAATTACTTTAAAAATTTTTAGACAAAAAGATGTTGGTTGTGTTGTAGGTTTTGGAGCATACGTTTCTTTACCCGCGTATATAGCTGCATTTCTAAAAGGAATTCCAGTTATAGTCCATGAGGGAAATAAAAAGCCTGGATTTGCAAATAAAATAGGTGCAATTTTTGCAAAAGAAGTATTTCAAATGTTTCCAGGATCGATTAAAAATGCTAAAACCATAGGTATGCCGATAAGACAAGAATTAAAAGAATTCAATAAAGAGTCTTTGAAAAATGAGGCAATTACGTTCTTTAACTTAAATGAGAAATATAAGACCTTATTTGTTTTCGGAGGATCTCAAGGGGCAAAATCCATAAACCAAGCTATAGCAGAGCTAGTTCCACTACTTGAGGGAAAAAATATTCAAGTAATTCATTCAATTGGTCTAAAAAATCAAGTTCAACCTGAACTTAAGAATTACTCCTTTTACCATCCATACTCTTATTTGGAAAGAATGGATTTGGCTTACGCAGTTTCAGATTTGGTTGTTTCAAGAGCAGGCGCAATGACAATTGCTGAACAAAGTTTATTAGGCAAACCTGCAATCTATGTGCCATTTGCAGTAGGAAATGGAGAACAGATATTAAATGTAAGAGAACTAATAAACGCTGGAGCTGGATTTTTAGTTTTAGATTCGGAAATTTCAAGTCAAAAGATTTATGATTTAGTAATGAATAATATTTTTGATGAAAACAAATTACAAAACATTAGCCAAAAAGCAAAAAATTTTGGTTTATTAGATGCTGATATTGAAATTACTAAATTGGCTACAGATTTAGTTTCAAAGGAAAATAAATAGTGGAAACTAACCAAGAAATTCAAAAATTAGGAAAAGTACATATTCTTGGAATCGGTGGAGCTGGTATGTCAGGTATTGCTCGCCTTCTAGTTGCTCAAGGATTAACCGTTAGTGGTTCTGATGCTAAAGATTCAAGAAGAGTAGAAGCTCTAAAAAAACTAGGTGTAAAAATTTTTATAGGGCATGATGCAAAAAATTTAGAAAATATAGACACAGTCATACATTCCACGGCAATAAAACAAAACAACCTTGAACTTAAATATGCTTCAGAAATTGGATTAAGAATTTTAAAAAGAAGTGATGCTCTGGGAATTTTAACTAGACAATTTGAAACAGTGGCTGTCTCAGGAACGCATGGAAAAACAACAACTACCTCAATGGTGACAGTTGCTTTACAATCTTGTGGACTAGATCCAACTTTTGCAATTGGAAGTGAATTATCAGAGACAGGTTCAAATGCACATCTAGGAGAAAGTAAATACTTTGTAGTAGAAGCTGATGAATCAGATGGAACTTTTTTTACAACTTTCTCCCAAGGTAGTAATTGTTACAAATGTTGAAGCAGATCATTTAGATCACTGGCAAACGCTAGACAGAATAGAAAATGCATTTGTTGAATTTACCGAATTAACTAAAACTAGAAACGGATTTGCAGTAATTTGCCAAGATGATCCAGGTGCAAAGAAATTGATTCAAGTTGCAAAATCAAAATCAGTAAAAGTTTTAACATATGGTCAAAGTTCAGATAGTGACTTGGTTATTTCTAATTTAAAATTAGGAATTCCAGGTCCAGCATTTGACTTAATTTATAAAGGTAAAAATCTTGGGAATATAAGCCTTAAAGTTTTAGGTACACACAATGCATTAAATGCTGCAGCAGCTTTACTAGTAGGACTTGAACTTGGCTTTGATTTTGACAAACTTAAACAAGGTATCTCAAATTTTTCAGGGACTCGAAGAAGATTTGAATTTAAGGGAAGTGTAAACGGAATAAGAGTTTACGATGATTATGCTCATCATCCAACTGAAATTACTGCCACTTTAAAAGCTGCTAGAGATGTTGTTAAAGATGGTCAAATAATCGTAGCTTTTCAAGCACATCATTATTATCGAACAGCTTTATTTAATAAAGAATTTGGTGAAGCATTAGGTCTTGCCGATAAAGTGGTGGTGCTAGAAGTATTTGCACCAGGTGAAGAAGCAATTCCTGGCGCAAGTGGACAAACAATGGCTTCTTTTGTCCCTCTTCCAAAATCTCAAGTTATTTTCGAACCTTCTTTATCAAAAGTTTCACAACATCTAGTTTCTTGGGCAAATCCAAATGACATCATTATGACTTTAGGGGCAGGAGATATTGGTTTATTAGCTCCAGAAGTCCTAAGCCTTTTAGAAAATAAGTAACTTCAGTGGTAAAAAAACATGTAAAAAAGCGCATTCAGTTTTTAATTGTTTTTCTGATGGCGATTTCAGCAACTATTTTTTATATAGGGTGGTATTCAAATCTTTTAACAGTAAAAAAAATTGAAGTGAGAGGAAATCAAGCTGTCTCACAAGAAAATATTTTAGAACTTTCTCAAATTGAGCCCAATATTCAATTATTAAGAGTTAATGTAACTCAAACCAGTCAAAGAATTATGACAATTAGTCAAATCAAGAATGTTGATGTTAGACGAGGATGGCCTGCCACACTGGTTATCGAAGTAGTAGAAAGAACTCCTTTAGCGGTGACAGATATTCCTGAAGGAAGATATTTAATCGACGAATCAGGAATTGCTTATCAACCAGTCACACCTGAGACAAATTTGCCTTTAGTTTTTGGAAGCGATGATCAAAGTAGAGCAATTGGAATTAAAGCATGGCAAAGTTTTCCATCATGGCTGCAATCCGAAGTTATCTCAACAACAGTAGATAATCCAAACGCAATTTGGTTTTTATTAACTAGTGGCAGAAGAGTGGAATGGGGAAATTTAGAAAAAGCAAATGAAAAAGCTGCTGTTTTGAAAGTCTTGAGAAGATTGGCATCTTCTACTTACGATGTTTCTACCCCTGAAGTTCCGGTAGTTAAACCTTAAAAATCATTAGTGGCAACGTATTTAATTTCAAGGTATTCATCAATTCCTTCGTAGCCACCTTCTCTTCCTAAACCGGATTGTTTGACACCACCAAATGGTGCAGATGGATCAGAAACTAAACCTCTATTCAAACCAATCATTCCTACTTGAAGCTGTTCACATACTTTCAATCCGCGTGAAAGATTTTTTGTATAGACATAACCTGCAAGACCATATTCACTTTTGTTTGAAATTAACAATGCTTCATTTTCGTCTTTGACCTTAACTACGGCTACAACTGGTCCAAAAACTTCTTCTTTAATAATTCTTGAATCAGATTTCACATTTCCCAAAACAGTAGCGGGGTAGTAGCAACCAGGTCCTGGAGATGGAGTGCCACCAACTAATTGATTTGCGCCTTTGTCTAAAGCATCTTTAACTAATTCACCAACTGATCCCACAGCTTTTCTATTAACCAAAGGAGCAAGGGTTGTTTCAGTATTTGTTCCATGTCCTACTTTTAGTGAACCCATTCTTTGGGCAATTTTTGAAACAAATTCATCGTGAACTTTTTCTTGAACGAAGAATCTATTAGCAGCAGTACATGCTTGACCACCATTTCGCATTTTGGCAATCATTGCACCATCAATTGCTGCATCGATATCAGCATCATCTAAAACAATAAATGGGGCATTACCACCTAATTCCATTGAACAATTCAAAACTCTTTCTGATGCTTTTTTCAAAAGCATCTTTCCAACTCCAGTAGAACCAGTAAATGAAAGTTTTCCAACACGTTCATCACTTAAGGCAGCATCTGTTAAAGGTCCAGGTTTATTCGTTTGAAGAACTGAGACGGTTCCTGGTAATGCGCCTGCCTCAAGCATTATTTTGCTAATTAAAAGTGCAGTAAGTGGAGTTTCAGAAGCTGGTTTCAAAATAGCTGCACAACCTGCAGCTAATGCAGCACCAACTTTTCTGGTGTACATTGCAGCAGGAAAATTCCAAGGTGTGATTAAAAACGCGATACCAATTGGTTGTTTATAGGTCAAGATTTTGTTTGCACCACTTGGAGCTTGTCTTAAAGAACCATCAATTCTAACTGCTTCTTCTGAGAACCATCTAAAAAATTCTGCTGCGTATAAAACTTCTGCTTTTGCATCGACTAAAGTTTTTCCATTTTCCAAAGACATTAAAAAAGCAATATCATCTGCTTGCTGGATCATAAGTTCAAAAGTTTTTCTCAAAACTTCGCCTCGAACTCTTGGTGCTGTTTTTTCCCATTTTTCTTGAGCGATGACAGCTAAATCTAAAGCTTTTTCTAAATCTTTTACACCAGCATTTGAAACTTTGGTAAGTAATTCTCCGTTAGCTGGATCTAGGACGTCAAAATCTGCATTTTCACCTTTTAAAAATTCACTTCCAATTAATAAGCCAGTGGGAACTTTAGCAAGTAAAGTTTTTGTTTTATCTGAATCTGGATTTTGTACTGTGTCTGGCACTTGAATCAATTGTGCTGTCATAAATTAATCCAATCATCTTTGTAGCCTGCGCTTAATTTTGGGGTAAATTTAAAACGGAATTTCATCATCTTCTTGAATATTTTCCATAATTGAGGCAGATAAGCCTAAAGCTTTTATGACTCTTTCGTCGTCTTTCAGGTTCTGTGCAGGTTTTAATTCGATTATTTCACCAGTTTTTAAATCAATTTGAAGTCCGTCAATATCTGCTGTGACCTGTGCTTGGTTTGAAAATTCACAGAAATCTTTCACCTTGCACCAATTGCATGGAGGATTTGATGAGGGTGCAAACAATGTGTCACTTGCCCAATGATCAACTTGTTCAGCAAGTATTGACCATGATTTATTTTGAACTTTTGAATTATCACAATCCCATGAAATTACTTTGTGTTTATCTGGTGAGATCAATTCCAGTTCAACAACGATATTGGTAAAACTTCCCAATTTTTCTAGATGTTGTTTTGGAATGCAGTTATTTGCAGCTAACTTTACCGCTAGAGGTAATTGAGGATACACGTCAAAAAATAAATCATTTTCAATGTCTTTAATATTATTTGTTGTTTTTAATTCTCTCCAAAACAAAGTGTCATCTTTAACATATAAAATGTCAGGTCTTGTTCCAATTGTTATGTCACTATCTGGGTCAAGGGCGATTACTTCAACTTCTGTAACAACTTTTGTGTTTGAATCTATTGAGCAATTTTTAATGTGTTGAATCAAATATTCTCTGGTTATTTCTAGATCATGATTTGTCCAAGAAAGTTTTTTACTTACTTCACCTAAATTGTCTTCAACGAATAAATCAGATTCCTGACACTTTTGGTTTCGATTATGGGCATATTCAAGCCACCGGTGAACTAACAATCCTCGTTGTTGAGATTGGGATGTTGATTCATTTAATGTTCTTAATCCCAATTCTTCACTTAAAAAATATTGTCTTGGACATTTTCGATAAATATTTAATTTTGAAGGTGAATAAGATTTTGGCCAGGGAGCATAAGAAGTTATTCCTATAATTCCAGGTTTTGTAGGAAGTGTTGGACAAAAAATGTTTGCCTTGCATCCTCTGCAATTAGTTCCAGGATGGGCCAAACCTCCATTAACTCTTTCCTTAACTATATTTAAAGTTTTTTGTTCAAACCAATTTCTTGCGTCATCTGGATTTGTATCAACAATAATTGCGACACTTTGATCTAAACAACCTATTTCTCTTATTCTTACTCTTTTTAGATTTTGATTAATTTTTGAAACTGGATCTCGCTCAACAGCCCAATTCGACTCACTATGGGTAACACCATCTGCCAGAATTCGTAAAACTACTCCCAATTTAACTTCATTAGGAATACTTAGGCCCGCTTTTGAATACTTTAAGAATCTAAATTCTCGAACAGAATTGTCTTGATTTGTTAAGAATATTCCCCAAGAAAACCATTCAACGTGTTGATTTTCATCAATATCAAAAGCCTGAATAAGTTCAAGTTCAGTAAATTCAA
>JBEAYY010000057.1:0-5597 GCA_041170365.1 Actinomycetota bacterium | reverse complement strand
CACAACTTACTTGGCAAACTCCTTGGGGAAGAGGTTTTCCTGGATGGCACATTGAATGTTCTGCTATGAGTTTGAAATTTTTAGGAGAACAAATTGACATTCACACAGGTGGAATTGATTTGAGATTTCCCCATCATGAAGATGAAAGAGCACAAAGTAATGCAGCAACAGATACAGAAATAGTTAAACACTGGATACATGGAGAGCATCTGCTTTTTGAAGGCAGAAAAATGAGTAAATCTTCAGGAAACGTTTTGCTGGTAAATGATGTAATAGAAAAAGGATTGGATCCACTTTCAATTCGGTTATCTTTCTTAGAACACAGATATAGATCTCAAATGGATTTAACCTGGAATAGTTTAAAAGCAAGTTCAAAATCTTTAAATAAATTACGAGAGAAAATGCAACAATGGGCTAAAGAGCCAGGTGAAATTGATTCAACGTATTTGAATGAATTTGAAAATTATTTAAATGAGGATCTAGATACTAATAAGGCTCTACACGTGCTTAAGAATTTAGAAAAAGATGAAGATATTAAAGGTGGCACTAAATATAAAACCATCTTGAAGATGGATGAAATCCTTGGACTTGATTTAAATAAAGAACCACAACAAGTAAATTTAGAAATTACTGCAGAAATGCAAGATTTGTTAGACAAAAGAGCAAAAGCACGAGTTGAAAAAAATTGGAAATTAAGTGATGAATTAAGAAATCAATTAAATAAATTAGGTGTTGAAGTTAAAGATACAGAAAACGGTCAGGAATTAGCAGTAATTTCTGATTGAGGTGCAGGCTGATCTACTCCCCCAATACTTGGCGTAGGAGTTGCACTTGGTGCAACTTCACCTTCCTTTAAACAAATAATGTGATCACTTGGTCTGTATCTTGTTAAAAAATCTTCTTCTTTAACAATGGAATTATTTTTCCAAAATTGTCTGGTGACATTTATTTTAAAACCAGGTGCTGGATCTTGCGCTAAGCAATTCGGATCATACGAAGTTACAGTATCTATGTCGTTGTTTAAATTATATGGTTTACCAAATTTAGCTGTAACTTTATCAAATTCTTTTGTTCCATACATTGCAATGGTAATTCCATCTCTTTCAGGAATTGCTCTAATTAAAATATGATTACGTGTATTGTTCTTAAATTTCAAATCTAACCTTGGCCAACTAACTGTTGCTTCTAAGCCTGGAGTGTATCTAGAAATTAAAACGGAATGTGCTCTTTGTTCTATTCTTTCTAATCCTGCATAAAATGCAGCAGACCAAGTTGCAGCAGTAATAATTGAAACTCCTCCGCCTAATCCGTAATCAAATCTGCCGCCTTCAGCTATATAAATTCCTTTAACATAACCATTTGCTGAAGTTCTTTCTTTAATAGTTTCATTCATCGAATAAATCTCACCTGGCTTTAATATTTTTCCATCCATATAGCGAGCTGCTTGACCAACATTTATTTCTCGGTAAGGCATGTAATCAAAAGCTTGTCTAAATGAACTTAATTGCTCTTTTATCCCCAAACTTTCTAAGCTTTCTGTTGTGACTGCAGGTTTTATCACAGCACTATCGAGATTTACCTGTCTATTATTTTTTTGCCGAAATACTGGAGACATTGCAGCATCTAACTGACCTGGAGTAAATTTTATTCCCTCTTGTGCAGGAATTAAAACTACTTTGTTTCCATCAAAATCAAATTTTGCATCTGTAGCTTGAGCCTGAATATTTGGAATTTGACGCGTTATTTCCTTAATAATTACCGCTTCATCAAACTTTGAAACTAATTTTTCATTTTCTTCAACGAAATTTAAAGCAGAACCAATAACCTGTGGAGAAATTTCTACAATTCTTTGGCCAAACTTTAAAGTAATTGAATCTGAAACTGCAAGTTCTGCCAAATTTTCTCTAGCAGTTAAAACATCTTCATCGTTTACTTTCGGCAACACGTAAGAAATAACAATTTCTGGTTTTCGAACTTCATGTAACCAAGATTCTTTAATGCTTTTTAAAGTTTTTTCCCAATCAACTTGTTGTCCACTTTTTGCTTCTGTTGTGATTATTTGACCTTCTTTAGTGGTAAGTGTGGCATTTACTGGAGCAAAAGTATTATTTAATGAAACTGATTTAAGTGAGTTTCTAAACAAAAATTCATCAATAGTAATTTTAGGAATTATTTCTTGTGGAAAAAGTGTTGATCTCAAAAAAGTAAAAGGATTCTTATTTATTGAATTGATAGTGTCTGGTAAATCAATTTCTAGTCCAACTTGATCAGGAGTGATTGTATAAATTCCTTGTGGCGTTTGAATGTCAATTGGTTCATTTAATTTATCTTTGATCGCAAGATTTATCTGTTCAAAAACTGTAGGTGGAAGTTTTCCTCCAATAGGAAATCCAAGCAAGGTAGACTTTGGAGGAATTACCGAAATAGACCAAATGAATAAACCTAGAAATATAACAAAAATAAAAGTTAATATAAGTTGGCCAAGAAATTCACCGATTCTATATCTCCAATCTTTTTTGATTGGTTTTAATAATTCAAGGTTTGAAATTATTTCTTTTAGTTCTTGCTCAACTGCATCCTTTTTTTCAGGTGGAATTTTCTTGCGCTCAGCCACGCTAAAGTCCACCCCAATTAACGAAAAATTGATTGAAAATCTATAACTCCAATATTAGGGATGAGTCTTTTTGAGCGTGAAAAGCATAGGAGCACTAGCGCATTTTTAGCCGCCTAGATAATCTATTATTTCTAAGCACAATAAAGAAAGTAATAGAAATATGGCAAATGCTGAAAATGAAGATGTAGCAGTAGAAAACGATGTAATTAAAGCTGCATCCGAATGGTCAGAAGAGGAACCATCCAAGAAGAACAATAAAAGTAGTTGGTTATCTCGTTCAATCGTTGTATCAAGTTCAAGTGCTTCCAGAAGAATTAATGAATTAGAACAACAAGTTAAACAATTAGCAAAGAGACCAAATGTTTTTGAATTAGATGATGCAGAAATTACAGCACTTGCAGGTGAAGACGCTGCAACTTTAATTAGAGCAGCAAAATCTAAAGCCCAATCTGTATTAGTTGAAGCAGAAAGACTTGCCCAAGGTATTCGAGAAACTTCTGCTGCGCAATTGGCTGCAACTAAGGAAGAAAATGCAAAATTAATTGAAGAAGCTAATAAAGAAGTTAATAACTTAAAAGCAGAAACTGAAAAATATATTAAAGATTTAAGAAATCGTGCTCAAAATGAATATGATGCATCAGATAAAGAAGCAAAGAGAATTGTTTCGACTGCCACTAGCGAAGCAAATACAATTCTTGAGAATGCAAAAGCTGAAGAATTAAGAATTACCAGTGATGCCTCAAAAAGAGCTGAAGAATTATTAACTAGAACTCGCACAGAAGCTCAAGCAGAGGCAAAACGTCTAATTGATGAGGCCCAAGCTGAACGCAAACGCGTAATTGAAAACGTTGAAACCCAAAGAGATGCTGCAGCAAAAGTTGCTGCTGAAGCTGCAAAAGTTCGAAGATCTCTTGCTTCTTCTTCCACACTTCTTCGTCAAGCACTTGATGATGCATTAGCTGTGGCAACTGATCTTGAGCAAAAAACTCAAGCAGTGGCTGACAAGACTCAATCAGTTAAAGACTCAATTTAATTATCTCTTTATTGGCAGTGTTGTAAGTGCTGCCAAAATAATTACTGATCCGATCAAGTAACTAATTGCCGTTAAGTTATTAGTTAAAACTAAATCCCCTGCAGTTAAACGAACACTCATTAAAAGTGCAATAAATAACCAACCTAAGGAAAAAGCAGCAACATAGAAACGAGATTGAAAACTTTGCCTAACAAATCTAATAGCGAAAACAAAAATTCCTATATACAAAACAAAACCCCAAGGAATATTAATAAATAATTTATATTTAGCGGCTTGCAAAAAACCACCAAAAAGCGAAACGATTACCCCTAGAAAAATTGCTGTTAGAAGATTTAAAACTTTATTTTGCATCAAGGCCACTAAATAAATCTGTTTCAATTTCGCTTGAAACTCTTTTACCTTTTACAAGTCTAAAATATTCCACACCTAAAGCTTCTGGTCCTAATATTTCTGCCATTTGAAAAAAAGGTCCTGTGTCTTGAACTTGAGTTGCATGTGCTTTCAATGCTTGTAGTTTTTTATTTACTAAATCTTTTCCATCAATTCTTGTTGTGACATATTTATCTTCCAATACAAAAAGTAATTCATCTGCTGAATCAACCCCAAAAAACTTTGATCCACCAGAACTAGCAAGAGCTTCAATTCCTTTTTGCATTTGAGATTTTGGAATAGCAGTCCAATATATTTTTGAAACTTCCCATGGACTTCCAAGTTCTGGTTTGTAACTATCAATCTTTGCTAAATCAATTGCATAATGTGTAATTCGATGAGCCTTTATATGATCTGGATGTCCATAACCTCCAAAATCATCATAAGTAATGGCAACTTGAGGTTTTACTTCTCGAATTACTTTAACTAAATCATCACTTGCAGTTTGCAAATCAGCTTGCCAAAAAGAGTCTTTGCGATTGTTTGGCTCTGTGCCAATCATTCCTGAATCTCTGTATTTACCAGCTTCTCCTAAAAATCTGTGATCTTTAATTCCTAATGCTTGCATGGCATTTTTTAATTCTGTTTGACGATGAATGCCTAACTTATCTTCTTTATTTGAAGCCAAATGCTCTAATTCTTTTACTAAAACTTCTCCCTCTTCACCACTTGTGCAAGTTATTAGTGTTACTTGAGCACCCATTTGTGCATACTTGGCCATTGTGATTCCTGTGCCAATAGTTTCATCATCAGGATGAGCGTGCACTAGTAATAAGCGGTGACTCGACATAAGTAACAGATTACGCAACAAGCAGAATATATGTGTGATGAGGTGGCCAAATTTTCCTAAACAATTTGCTGAAACTAAACGTTTTACATTGGGTCGAATTAGAAATTTCACTCTTTCACCAGAATCCAATAAAGTATTTTTCTTAAAAAATATTACAAAAAATAATTCCCGCCTAGGACTTTTTTCACTTTCTATAGATAGTGAACAAATAACTTGCCTAGTTAATCCAAGTCAACTGATTGTTAAAGATGAAGACTTTTTGCCTAAAGAGGAAAAAGCCAGAAGAGAAAGATTAAGAGAATCAGGCTCAGGGATTACAAATTTTTCCGTTGATGATCTAGCTAAATCAATCTGTTTTTCTTTAAATGGTGAACTTTGGTATTTAAATTTGGAAGATTTAAAAGTTACCCAAATTGATATTCCTGGACCAATTATTGATCCTAGAATTTCTCCAGATGGTAAACACATTGCAGGAGTTATAAATTCAGGTTTATTCATTTATTCATTTGAGAAAAAAGAGGGTAAATTTTTAATTGAAAATAAAGAAGAAAATATCACTTATGGGCTTGTTGATTTTATTAGTGCAGAAGAATTAAATCGCTATAGAGGATTTTGGTGGAATAAAGAGTCAACTAGTTTAGTTGTTGAAAAAGTTGATGAAAATAATGTTGAATTAGTAAATTTAGCGGATCCAACTAATCCACAAGATCCTGTAAGAACTCACAGATACC
>JBEAYY010000056.1:0-4512 GCA_041170365.1 Actinomycetota bacterium | reverse complement strand
CAAACAATAAAAATGTTAAATTTATGCATTGTTTACCTGCATATTATGATGACAAAACTTTAATTGGTAAAAAAATTAAAGATAGTTTTGGAATTGAAGGAATTGAAGTAACGAAAGAAGTATTTCAATCTTCTAATTCAATTGTTTTTGATCAAGCCGAAAACAGAATGCACACAATTAAAGCTTTGTTAGTTGAGACATTAGCTTAAAAAAATTACCCGCTTAATTTCTTAAGCGGGTAATTTGTAGAAGTCCTTGATCTTACAGTGGTCGCACGTTTGCGGCTTGTGGACCTTTTTGGCCTTCAGTGATATCGAATTCAACTCTTTGTTCTTCGTTTAAACTACGATAACCGTCGGATTGAATTGCTGAATAGTGAACGAACACGTCTGGTCCGCCTCCATCTGGAGCTAAGAATCCAAAGCCCTTTTCTGAGTTAAACCATTTGACGCTGCCTTGTGGCATATTTATTTCTCCTGCTTTTGTTGATTAAACCGCTCAATGCTTTTGCCTAAACGGGGCCGTTCGCCGCTGACTTTCTGCGGCATCTTCGGACACCTTGCATAAATCATTAACTTGCAACCACTATTAACTCTACGGCATTTGTCGTGATTTAAATCAGTGGGGCATTAAATATGTGTAAAAGAAAACGAGCAAACAAATGAAGCTTTTACACTTCAATTTGTTTGCTCGTTGATCGGTCTGTGGAGGTGGCGGGATTTGAACCCGCGTCCATCAGTGTCGTACTAGGGCTTCTCCGGGCGCATCCACTTTTATGTGTTCTTGACCTGCTGGATACTTGTGGCCTTGCCAGCAACACGGTCAAAGTTACTTTTAAATTTTTCCATTTAATCTAGTAACCCGACTAAATGGTGATCCTTCTAGCGACGCCAAATCTCAGATCGAAGGAACTTCTGAGCTGACGGACTTTATGGCTAAAGCTACTTTAAGCAGCTAGAGCAAAGTCAGTGCGAGATTTATTTGCACTTATTTTTTCAAGACATGGTTTACGAGATCTGTCCTGAACCTCGGCCCGCTTCACCTAACGCGATTCACTGTTGTCGAAACCGTTCACCCCCTATTTAGTTGTTTTTCACTCGATAGAGGTTTATTTCTATCGAACTTTTTATTCTACACCCTTCAAGCGACGCCCCATTGCCTTGGTTGCTTCTTTCTTATCCATCTTTTCTTTCAAACTTTGACGTTTGTCATGCGTAGTTTTGCCTTTTGCCACAGCTAGTTCAACTTTTGCTTTACCATCTTTGAAATAAAGACTTAATGGCACCAAAGTAGTACTTGAATTTTGAAGAGATTTAATTAATTTATTGATTTCAATTTTTTTAATCAACAATTTTCTTGCTCTTCTAGGTTCATGATTAGTCCATGTGCCTGCTACATACTCAGGAATATGAATATTATGAAGCCACACTTCGCCATTTTTAATTTGAGCAAAACCATCAGTAAGGCTTGCTCTTCCTTGTCTTAAAGATTTAACTTCAGTTCCTACTAAAACAATGCCTGCTTCTAAAACCGACTCAATTGAGTAGTCGTGTCTAGCTTTTTTATTTTGGGCAATTAGTTTTTTCCCTTTTTCTTTCATAATTAACCACGTTGCCCAACACTTGCCAACAATCCACTTAAAACTTGTAAAGCTCTTTGTTCTGCTACAAATTTTTCTTCATTTGCAGAAACTTCAATATCTGGTTCTATTCCTTGACCTTCTAATTTTTTACCACTTGGAGTTATGTAGTAACCAACAGTTAATTCAATTTCTGCACCATTTGAAAGTGACTCAGAATTTTGCACTGTAGCTTTACCAAAAGTTTTTTCCCCCACAATTATGGCTCGATTTCGATCCTGTAAAGCAGCAGCGACAACCTCTGCCGCACTTGCTGTTCCTCGATCAACAATTACTACTAATGGAGTTCTTGAATCACCATCTCCTAATGCATTGAAGACTTCTGGTGATTGTCCAGATCTATGAAATTCAACCACTAATCCACCATTTAAAAATGCTCCTGCTACATCAACTGCTTCAACTAATAAGCCACCTGGATTTCCTCTTAAATCTAAAATGACTCCAGTAATTTCTTGACCACTAGATCCAAGAGCTGCACGCAAGGCTCTGGCAGAGCCTCTATTAAATTCACTTATTGCAATTGAAATAACGCCGTCATTAAGAATTTTTGCCCTAACTGGATTTGTTTTTAAATCAATTCTTTTTATATTGAAACTCAATAATTCATCATTTCTTTTAACAGCAAGAATTGCATTTGTATTACTTTCCCCAGAGAGTAAATTTGCCACTTCGGAAAGTGGTCTATTAAAGGTAGAAACACCATCTACAGATTCAATAACGTCACCATTTTGAATTTTTGCAAATTCTGCAGGCGAACTTGGAACTATGCCTGCAACGCTAACTGCACCCGATTCATCACTTCTAATCCAAACGCCAATTCCAGAGAATTGTCCTTCAATTGATTCTTCAAAAGATTTATTGCCTGTTGAAGGTAAATATTGGCTCCACTTATCACCCAAAGATTTAAGCATTCCATCAATTGCTGCACGCTCTAATGTTTGTTGATCAGTTTGGTTTGCTGAATTTGCCAATATTTTTTTTGTAACTTCATCTAAAACTGATTCATTGGAATCTCTATTCAAGATAGAGCCAAAAAGAAAACCGGCAGCAAAAATCACTCCTCCAGCTATTAAAACTGAGGAATAATTGGGCTGCTTTTTTTTCATAACTTAATTGTAGTTGAACGCTGTTTTCTTGAGGAAAATTAATAATTATTGGTAATTAACAAGAAACCGGAACTTTTGCTGACCCAAACCAACCTAGTGGATTAAATGGTGTTCCATTAATGTGAACTTCAAAATGTAAATGAGGTCCAGTAGACCAACCTGATGATCCAACGAAACCGATTGTGTCTCCCACCGCTACACCTTGGCCAACGGAAACATTAAATCTTGATAAATGTGCATACATGGTTGAAAGTCCACCATTATGTGCAATAACAATCACTCGACCATATGCACGCAAAGTTGTTACTGCTGTAACAATTCCAGTTGCTGCAGCACCAATTGGTGTTCCAGTACCTGCTGCTAAATCCATTCCCGTGTGACAAGATCTGTAACCAAAAACTGGATGTCGTCTTGGTCCTACATTTTGACTTAATCTTGCACCTTGCACAGGCCAGTAAAGTTCGCCAGGAATTGATCCGCCTAATCCAGCTCTTAATCTTGCCAATTGTTGTAAGCGAATTTGTTCAGCTCTTAACTGCTCATAACGTTTTCTAGTTGCTTCTCTTTCACTTTCAGCTTTTGCCAGAGCAGCTTTTTGTTTAGCAATTAATCTTAAAACTTCTTCTTCGGCAGCCTTTGCTCTTTTTGCAGCCTCTAATGCTGCTGCTTTTTCTTGTTCTAAAATAACTTTTTGAGCAGCAACTGCTGCCTGCTCTGTTTCAAGTTGAGCTTTAATAGTTTCCAATTGTTCAATTTTGGCATTTTGATTTCCGATGTAGGTTTGCATTGCCATTAATTTTTGACTGAAATCATTGGGGTCAGTAGCACCTAAAATAATTTCTAAAGTCGCAAGAGGTCCTTCTTGATAAATAGTTCTTGCAACATCTGCCACAAAACTTCTTGTTTGATCGTAAGTTTTTTGTGTAATTTCTAATTGACTTTCAAGTTCTGCTAATTTTTCAGCAGCTTGACGATCTTTTTCTTGCGCAACTGCAAGTTCTGCCCTTGCTTTTTTTAAAGCAGCTTCAGCAATGGGTAGTTTCTTTCTTATTTCTGCTAATTCAGCAGCTACTTCACGAACCAATGCACTTGCATTCTCTAATTCCTGTTGTGCTGCATTAACTTCATCATCAATATTTTTTGGTAATGCATAAATTGGACTATTTATTGTAAAAACTAATGCTATAGATAAAATAAATACAAATAATTTTCTGATAACTGCTTTCATCAGAAAAACCTAAACTTTCAAATGTCTAGCTATGCCAAACCAAGCGGTGATAAAAGCCAACAAAGTTCCAGATCCAATACAAATTAACGAAGCTGAAATAACTGCATCCCAGCCAAAAAATGAAGTAAAGGTGAATGAGGTTGCTATTACTTGATCGACTAAATAACCTTTAACAAAACTTAAAATTCCAGCCGCAATTAATCCACCAAGTAAAGCCCCAAATATCGCTTCTAGCAAAAATGGAAGTCGTAGAGCCATTTTTGAAGCTCCAACTAATCTCATAATTCCAATTTCTCGACGTCTTGCATATGCAGTAACTCTTATCGTGTTTCCAACAAGTAAAGAAGTAACGACAAGCATTGCTGCTGCAAAACCAAGAGATAAAGCTTGCAAACCACCTAAGACACTAAATAATTTGCTTAAAGTTGCACGTTGATCACGCACAGCTTCAATTCCAGGACGACTTAAAAATTTATTAACAACCGTTGTGAATTCTTCTGGATTAGATAATTTTATTCTAAAACTTTCTGGTAATTGGT
>JBEAYY010000055.1:0-4388 GCA_041170365.1 Actinomycetota bacterium | reverse complement strand
CCTTGTTACAAAGAGAAAGAAAACTTTGAATAGTTGAATCTTCTCCATATAAAGAAGAAGTACAGCTTGGAAAATAAAGTAGATCTGGATTATTTATACTTTTTCCAACTCTTGGTCTTCCCCCATTTGGTAGTTCTTTATTCCATAGGGGAAGAGAATTGTTTCCTCCAATTTGTCGAGCAATCTTATTTACTGGAATCACAAGAGATGAGGGAAGTTTTTTAGCAAGAGTTAATAGCTTTGATAACAGGTTTGTGGTTTTACCCCAATTTTTGCTCGCGATGAAACCTAAATATTGAGAAACCCCACTTTGATTTTCACTTCTAAGTCTTTTTACTAAATCCCCTGTGTTTATGTGCACAGGACATGCTGTTTGACACATTCCATCAACTGCGCAGGTATCTATTGCTTGGTAGTCGTAGTTTTCTTTGATTGCATCTAGTGTTTCTTGATCGTTTGTTTTTAAGGCTTCAACTTCTGCTCTTCTTAAAGTTATTCTTTGGCGAGGAGTCAATGTCACATCTTTACTTGGACAAACTGTTTCGCAGTAGCCGCATTCCACACATTTATCAACTTCTTGATCAATTGAATTTTGAGTTTTTAAGTTCTCGATATAGATTTTTTCATTTTCATTTATAATTACTCCAGGATTAAGTAAATTCTTAGGATCAATTAGTTTCTTTAAATCAACCATTATTTGGTAAAGCTCTTCGCCAAATTGTTTCTTCACAAATGGTGCCATTATGCGGCCTGTGCCATGTTCTGCTTTTAATGAACCATCTTGAGAAAGTACTAACTCAACTAAATCGTTGGTGAAATCAACATATCTTTGCAAATGATTTTCATCATTAAATTTCTCATTTAAAAGAAAATGAAGATTGCCATCTTTGGCATGGCCAAAAATCACTGAATCTAGATATTTATGTTTATTAAGTAATTGACTTAAATGCATTGTGGTTTCATGCAAATTTTGCATAGGCACAGAAATATCTTCTAATAGAGCAGTAGTTCCTTTGGCTCTGTTTCCTGCAACTGCTGCATAAAGACCCTTTCTGGCATGCCAGAGCTGGTTTCTTACTTCTGGATCTTTATGAAATATGGCATGTGATTGCCCGATTTCTTTGAAGGTTTTTAAGGCAAGATTAGTTAATTCTTCAAGTTCGTTTTTAGTTTTTGCTTGATATTCAACTAATAGAGCAGCATTGTTTGCAAAAGTTAAATCTTTTAATACTAAATCTGCCATATGTTCTCGTTTAGCAACTTTTAGAGAAGAAATATCTAAAAGTTCTATTACATTGGCATTGCTTTCCTTTAACAGGGGAAGTGATTTTGTGGCATCTTTTAAATCATCAAAAAGAAGCAATGAGGTGGCGTTCTCATTTAGTAAATCAATGGTGTTAAAAGTAGCTTCTGCAATAAAACCTAGGGTTCCTTCACTGCCTACTAAAAGATGGGTCAATATATCTAGAGGTTTTTCAAAGTCCACAAATGAATTAAGTCCATAGCCCATAGTGTTTTTTATGGAGTAGGCTTTATTGATTTTTTCCACTAAATAAGGCTTTTCAATTATTCGTTTCCTTAAATTGATTAAACCTTCATAAATCAAAGGTTCTTTTATTCTTAACAATTCATCAGCATCAATATCTTTGGAATCGATTAAAGTTCCTGAAGATAAGACAAACTTTAAAGAAGAAAGAGTCTTATAAGTATTAAAAGTTGTGCCACAACTCATGCCACTTGAGTTATTAGCAACGACTCCACCAATAGTGCAAGCAATTTCACTTGCTGGATCTGGACCTAATTTTTTGCCATATTTTCTTAAACTGGCATTAACTCTGTTAACAGTTAAACCAGGTTCAACTCTGACCTTTTCACCATCATCAAGAACTTCTATGTTTTTAAAATTTCTTCTAGTGTCAACCAGCAATCCATCAGTTACCCCTTGACCACTTAGAGAAGTGCCACCCGAGCGAAAAGTAACTCCTATGTCATTGGAATTAACAATTCTGAAAATATTTGATAAATCTTCTGCACTTTTTGGCTTTGTGATTAAAGAAGGAGTTAAAAGGTAGTGAGATGCATCATTGGCATAAGTTAAGCGATCAAATAAATTATTTGAAACAAAATCAATATTTTTTTGTTTTAATTCTTTTACTAATGAATCAATATTTTGTTTAGTGAGATTCACGAGTCACCTGGGAACCACTTGATCCCACAAGGAAATCTAAATCACAACCAGTGTCTGCTTGTAAAACATGATCAACATAAAGTTTTTGCCAGCCTCGATCTGGTTTTGCTAATGAATCAAGCATTGCTTGACTTGGTTTTCTGCTCTTTAGCTCTTCATCGCTTATTTCAACATTTAAGGTTCTATTTTCAACATCAAGAGAAATTACATCACCAGTTTTTATGTAAGCCAAAGGTCCAAGAGCTGCTGCTTCTGGTGCAACATGCAAAATAACTGTGCCATAAGCAGTTCCACTCATACGGCCATCACAAATTCGAACCATATCTCTGATTCCTTGATTAAGAAGTTTTTGTGGCATTGGCATATTGGCAACTTCTGGCATGCCTGGATAACCTTTTGGTCCACAGCCTCTTAAAACTAAAACAGTATCTTTATCAACTTCTAGATTTGGATCATCAATTCTTTTATGAAAATCCTCAATGGAATCAAACACTAAAGCTTTACCTTTATGTTTAAGTAATTCTTTACTTGCAGCAGCAGGTTTTATCACAGCACCTAAAGGTGCAAGATTTCCTTTTAATACGGCAATTCCAGCAGAATCCTTCAAAGGTTTATTTCTTTTACTGATTACTGTTTCATCAAAGATTTCTGCATTATCGAGATAACTTGCTAAAGGTTTACCAGTTACAGTTATTGCTTTTGGATCAAGTAAATCTTTCAATTCTTTTAGTAAAGCTAGAAGTCCGCCACTTCTAAAGAAATCTTCCATCAAGAATTGTCCGGCAGGTTGCAAATTTGCTAACAAAGGAACTTTTGATCCGGTCTTATCAAAATCATCTAAAGTTAAATCAATTCCAAGACGTCCTGCAATTGCTAATAAATGCACCACCGCATTGGTAGAGCCACCAATTCCAGCAAGAGCGACAATTGCATTTAAAAATGATCCTTTAGTTAAAACATCACTTGGTTTTCTATCTTGTTTAACCATTTCCACAATTAATCTGCCGGTTTCTTGAGCAGTTTGTAAAAGTCTTGAATCAGGAGCTGGAGTTCCAGCAATTCCTGGAATTGTCATACCTAAACTTTCAGCAACACAACCCATAGTTGATGCAGTTCCCATGGTGTTGCAATGTCCACGACTTCTGATCATGGAAGATTCAGACTTTAGAAAATCTTCTTCACTCATTTTTCCAGCACGTAACTCTTCACTGAATTTCCAAACATCAGTGCCACAACCTAAAGGTTTACCTTTATAAGTTCCAGTAAGCATTGGGCCTCCTGGAACAACAATTGCTGGTAAATCAACTGATGCTGCTGCCATTAAAAGTGCAGGAATTGTTTTGTCACATCCACCAAGTAACACCACACCATCAATTGGGTTTGCTCTTAACAATTCTTCAGTTGCCATCGCTGACATGTTTCGCCATAACATTGCAGTTGGTCTTACTTGAGTTTCACCTAAAGAAACTGTTGGAAGATTTAGTGGAACTCCTCCTGCTTCCCAAATTCCATTTTTTACAAATTCACTAACTTCATTTAAATGTGAATTACATGGAGCTAAATCAGATGCAGTATTTGCAATTGCAATGTGAGGTCTGCCATCAAATGCATTTGCAGGTAATCCTCTGCGCATCCAGGCACGGTGAATGTAGGAATCTCGATCTTTGCCTTTGTACCAGGCATCACTTCTCATGGGAAGCTTTTACCTTTCTATAGAAGGTATTTGGCTTTATTAATGCTCAATCTATATTGTTTGCATTATGAAAGCTTTCGTGGTTACTGCTCCACTCACCTCTGGAGTGCAAGATGTCAAAGAACCAAAGGCTGGACCTGGCCAAGTTGTAGTAGATGTAACCCGAGTTGGGGTTTGTGGCACAGACGTTGAATTTTTTACAGGTGAAATGGCTTATTTACATTCTGGGCACGAAAAATATCCACTAAGACTTGGACATGAATGGTGCGGTGTAATCAGTGAAGTTGGAGATGGAGTTGACAAAAAACATTTAGGTAAACGTGTCACTGGAGACACCATGTTAGGTTGCGGAAATTGTTACCGTTGCAAAAATTCAAGACAACATGTTTGTGAAAATAGATTTGAAATTGGAATTAGAAACGGTTGGGCAGGAGCTTTAGCTGAAAAACTTTTAGTTCCTTTTACTGCAATTCATTTTTTACCAGATTCAATTAATGACACAGTTGG
>JBEAYY010000054.1:0-18980 GCA_041170365.1 Actinomycetota bacterium | reverse complement strand
GTAAGTTTCTTGTCTGCTCTTTCCATTGGAATGTATGGAGCAGTCATAGATGTTCCTTCAGCATTCTTCTTAGCCAACTTGATGTATTCGTTATCTAATACACCGTCACCAGCAATGAATTTAACATTTCTGGTTGCTGCGTTGTCGCGAAGTTGTTTAACAAATTTAGAAGCTTCTGGATAGTAACCACCGTAGAAAACTACGTTAGCGCCAGATTTTCTAACTTTTGCAACTACTGAGGAGAAGTTTGTTGTTCCTTCAGTAACTGAATCAGAACCAACTTGCTTGTTTTTTGCAAGTCTCTTCTTCACTGTTGTTGCAAGATCTTTACCGTAAGTTGTTTGGTCATCAACGATAAACACTTTTGCGTTTGGTTGATTTCCTGCCAACTTAGCAAGTGCTGGACCTTGTACGTCATCGTTTGCTACAACGCGGTGGAAAACATCGCCACCAACTGTTGGCAAGGTTGCGTTAGTTGCAGATGGAGAAATTACTGGCATACCACCTTTTAGATAAATAGGTAGTGCTGCACGTGTTTCACCTGAATACATACCACCGACAACACCAATTGCACATGGATCGTTAACTGTTGCTAACGCAAGTGCTGGTGATTGTGCAGGATCTGCTTGTGTATCGATAAATGTTGGTTCAACTTTTGGAGCAGAACCACGCTTTTCGTTGTATTGCAATACGGCTAATTTGAAACCGTTGTATTCACCAATACCAGTTTGAGCGGCTGGGCCAGTCAAACCACCTTGGAATACCAATTTAAGATCGCCGGAGCAGTTTGCTGGTTTTGCTTGTGCAGGTGCAACAAAAGTTGCAAATGCAACAGCAACAGAAGCTGCAATACCGATGCTTCTCTTAACTAATGACATTCTTCCTCTTTCTTTTTTTCCCTAGGGCACAGAAATACATGATGAATGCATACATCAATCTGTGTTTCCTTTGAGGATACCTGAGGTTCATTTTGCGTTCAAATTTGGATGTGACCCCTGACACCTAAGGGCATAACTTCCACACAAAAGCGTCTTTATAGATATTGTCTGATGCATGGAAACTGTGATTCTGGACCATCCTTTAGTCTCAGCCAAATTAACCCTTTTAAGAGATAAAAACACCGACTCACTTATTTTTAGACATTTAGTTGAAGAATTAGTAACACTTTTATCTTATGAAGCAACCAGAAATTTAAATATCGTTGAAAAAATTGTTGAAACTCCAATAACTAAAACTAAAGGTTATGAAATTGCAGACCCAAAACCATTAGTTGTGCCAATTTTAAGAGCTGGACTTGGCATGTTGGATGGAATGATGAGAATTTTGCCGGCTGCAGAAGTTGGTTTCTTAGGCATAGTTAGAAATGAAAAAACACTTCAACCTTCAACTTATGCTGAAAGAATTCCAGGAGAAATAAAAAATAGACAAGTATTTGTTTTAGATCCGATGCTTGCTACAGGTGGAACATTAGTAGCCGCAATCAAATTATTAATTGAACGTGGAGCTAAAGATGTTGTGGCGATTTGTCTATTAGCTGCTCCAGAAGGAATTAAAAAATTAGAAGAATCATTTGGAAATAGTGTCAATATAAAAGTTGTTTGTGCTGGCTTAGATGAAAAATTAAACGAAGTTGGTTACATAGTTCCAGGTCTAGGAGATGCTGGAGACCGATTATTTGGCACTGCTGACTAGCGGTTTTTGTATTCTTCAATAACTAAAGTTGCAACATCAAGCATGGAACGTCTTTTATCCATAGCTGTTTTTTGCATCCATTTGAATGCTTCAGGTTCAGATAATTTTAAATTCTTGATCAATAATGCTTTTGCTTGATCAATTGATTTTCTTGCTTTGAGTTGCTCTTGCAGATCCTTTATTTCATTGTCTAGTTGCTTGATTTCTTGAAATCTTGAAACAGCTAGCTCTATTGCTGGCATCAATTCATCAATTGAAAAGGGTTTAGTCAAATAAGCCATGGCACCTGCATCTCTTGCTTTTTCAACTAAATCTTTTTGCGAAAAGGCAGTTAAAATTACTACAGGACAAAAACGATTACTGGCAATTTTTTCTGCAGCTGAAATTCCATCTAATTTTGGCATTTTTATATCCATGATGACTAAATCTGGATTCATGTTTTCTGTAAGTTCTATTGCTTTTAGTCCATCCCCTGCTTGACCAATTACTTCATAGCCAGACTCTTTAAGCATTTCAACTAAATCAAGACGAATTAAAGCTTCGTCTTCTGCTACTACAACTCTTAACTTTGTACTCATAATTGTGGTTATAGCCTAGGTGAGAGTTATTTTTCTAAATAATGTGTCGTAGAGTTAAATAGTTAAATTGATTAAATTTACGCCCCGGTAGCCCAACTGGCAGAGGCATACGACTCAAACTCGTACCGGTGTGAGTTCGAATCTCACCCGGGGCACAAATCAAATCTTTTTAACGATATTTGCCAAAGTTCCATTTACAAAAGCTGCTGAATCATCTGTTGAAAGATCTTCTGCAAGTTTTACTGCCTCACTAATTACTACATTTACTGGTACATCTTTTTGGAAAAGTAATTCATAAACTGCTATTCGAAGAATATTTCTATCTACTCTAGGAATCCGATCAATTGTCCAGTTTGTTAAAGATTCAGCAATTAGTAAATCAATTTGAGTTTGATTTTCTTTTATTCCATTGATTAAAACATCAGAGTATTTTTCATAGACTTCTTCAGTTTCTTCTTGAGTGCTAATTGGTTTATTATTTAGATCTGCTTGAAAAATTGCATCAAGTGCTCTTTTTCTTGCCTTACTTCTTGCACTCATTTAGAAATTAAGCTCTGCCAAGATAAGAACCGTCACGAGTGTCAACTCGAACTTTTTCTCCTTGGTTTATAAAAAGAGGAACTTGAATTTCAAAACCAGTTTCAAGTTTTGCTGATTTACTTCCAGCACTTGATCTATCCCCTTGTAAACCTGGTTCTGTGTATTCAATTGTTAATTCCACATTTGCAGGCATTTCAATGTATAAAGGATTTCCTTCATGCATGGCAACCATTACTTCTTGGTTTTCCAACATGTAATTAGCTGCATCACCCACAATAGAGTTATTTATCGTTATCTGGTCGTAATTGGAAGTGTCCATGAAAACCCAACCATCGCCGTCTCTATATAAATATTGCATATCACGTTTATCTACTTGAGCAGTTTCAACTTTTACTCCAGCATTAAAAGTTCTATCCACAACTTTGCCACTTAAAATATTTTTCAATTTAGTTCTTACAAAGGCGCCACCTTTGCCAGGTTTTACGTGTTGAAAATCAATCACATTCCATAATTGACCATCAATATTTAAAACCATGCCATTTTTCAAATCATTTGTTGTTGCCACTTTTAATTACTCCTAATTAATTTCTTTCATGCCACACAAATTATTTCGTGAGATCCTGGGGTTAAAACTTCTGCTTCACCATCTGTGACCAGGCATGTATCTTCGATTCTTACTCCACCTTTTTCAGGTAGATAAATTCCTGGTTCAACGGTTATGCAATTTCCTTTGGAAAGTTTAGTCTTTACCTCTTTGGCTAAAAACATCGGTTCATGTATTTCTAATCCCACTCCGTGGCCTGTGCCATGAACAAAATAAGAACCGAAATTTGCTTTCTCAATGTAATTTCTACATTCCAGATCTACTTCTTCAGCACTTACTCCAACATTTAATTTATTTCTTCCTAGAAGTTGGGCTTGCATTACTGCATCGTAAATTTCTTTTTGCCAATCGGCACAAGTTCCAATAAATACTGTTCTAGTCATATCAGCGTGATAACCATTTACTAATGCTCCACAATCGATGGTCACCATGTCGCCTCTTTCTAAAACGCGATTACTTGGTTCATGATGAGGTGTAGCACTATTTATTCCACTTGCCACAATAGATGTAAAAGCTAGCCCATCAGCTCCTCGTTTTAAAAATCCTTCTTGGAGAAGTCTTGCAATTTGTTTTTCATTCATTCCAGGTCTTAGATCATTAATCAAAAACCATAAAGTATCTGCTGTTATGGCACAAGCTTTTTTGATTTGTTTAATTTCATACTCATCCTTAATCATTCTTAAAGGACTTAAGAATTCTTTAAATTTGATTAACTCAAGGTTCAAATCTTTTTGAAAATATTCAGCAAGAGAAAAATTGATAAGTTTTGGATCTATGGCAATTTTTTTAAGAGATAATTTTGTTACTTCTCTTTTTAAAACATCAAAAAAGTCTCTATTAATTTCAATTTTGATATCTGGAGATTCTTCTTGTGCTCTTTTTGTGTATCTTGCATCAGTAAGCAATAAATCATCTTTTGCATCTTCTGCTATCAAAAGGGCTGCATTTGATCCCGAAAAACCACTAAGGTATCTAATACTTACTGCATCAAAAAACAAGGCAGCATTAGAAGACATTAAAAAAATTTCTCTTAATTTATTTCGTCGTGATAAAAAATCAGGCATTTTCTAATTTATTTTTTAACGCTGTTAAAGCAAGGTGATAACTATTAATTCCAAAACCTGCTATGGCACCATCAGCAACTCCTGCAAGAACAGAAAAATGTCTAAATTCTTCTCGAGAATTTGGATTTGAAATATGTACTTCAATCAAAGGTGCAGTTTTCATACTTGCTGCATCTCTCATGGCATAGCTGTAATGAGTAAATGCTGCTGGATTAATTACTACCGGTATTTTTTGATCAGCTGATTCATGTAGCCATTTAATAATTGTTGCTTCATCATCTGTTTGGCGAAAATCAATTTCAAAACCTAAAGTTTTTCCAAAACTTATACATGAATTTTTTAAATCTTCGAAAGTATCTGTGCCATAAATTTCAGGTTCTCTAGTGCCAAGTCTTTGCAAGTTTGGGCCATTTAGTATTAAAACTTTCATTTTGAAATCTTCTCCCAGGCTTGGTTTAAGACTTTAAAAGTTGGATTTTCAAGCCTTGTTGGTTTTGCTATATCTTCTAACACAACAAATCTTAACCTTCCAGATCGTGATTTTTTGTCAATTGCCATAATTTCAATAAGTTTCTTGAAATTCTTTTTCTTATAAGCGGTTGGTAGTTTAAAAATATTTACTATATTTCGATGGCGTTGCACAATTTCATTTTTTAATATCCCTTGTGCAAATGCCAGTTCTGCGGCATAAATCATGCCGATTGAAACTGCATCGCCATGACGCCATTTGTAATTCTCTATTTTTTCAATGGCATGTCCCAAGGTGTGGCCATAATTTAGGATTTCTCTTCCTGTTTTAGAGCTTGAAGTCTCTTTAAAATCTTTACTCACAACATCTGCTTTAACTTGAATGGAACGAGTAATTAATTCAGGTATTTCGATACCTTCAAAGTTTTTACATTCTTCAGGATATTTTTCAATAATTTCAAGAATTTTTGGATCTTGAATAAATCCACACTTAATAACTTCTGCCATACCTGTAGCAAAATCAAGTTTTTTTAATGTTTTTAAAGATTCGATATCGCATAAAACAAATGAAGGATTATGAAATGACCCAATTAAATTTTTTCCAGCTTTTGAATTAATTCCAGTTTTCCCCCCAACGGCAGCATCAACCATTCCTAAAAGGGTCGTTGGAATACTGACAAATCTGATTCCTCTAAGCCAAGTAGCAGCTACAAATCCAGCTAAATCGGTGGTTGCTCCCCCACCTATTCCAATAATTAGATCAGTTCTTGAAAACTTATTTTTGCCTAAAATGTCCCAACATTTTTCAACTGTTTTAATATTTTTAGCATTTTCAGAACTTGGAATTCTAATCTCAATTACCTTGTAGGAAAGTTTTGCTAATTGTTTTTGAACCTTTTTAGCAATTTTTGATACTTCTTTTGGATAAATTAAGACAACTTTGTCTACATTTTGAGGTAAATTTTCATTTAAATTATCAAGTAAATCAAATCCAACTTGTACTTGATAGTTGATATCACTTTTTACCGTTATTGTTTTATGCAAACTCATTTAATTAACCTCACTAGTTTGCAATAAAACCTCATTGACAACCTCTTCAATACTCTTATCGGTGGTATCAATTTGCCAGTCTGCCACTTCTTCATACAAAGGAGTGCGCTCTTCTAATAGTTTTACTAATTTTGAGCGAACATTACCCATTAAGACTGGTCTTGAAGCTCCAAGTCCTACTCGATTGCTTGCCTCTTGTGCAGAAACTGTTAACCAAACAACTGGAGCAATTGAAAGAGCTTGTCGTGTTTCTGGATTTAACACAGCTCCGCCCCCTAAAGATAAAACTCCATTAAAGTGATTTAGAAGTTTGGCAATTTTTTCTTTTTCAAGTTTTCTGAAGTAATCTTCCCCTTTTTGCACAAAAATTTCAGAAATACTTATTTTTTCATCCATTTCAATCTCGTGATCAATATCAATAAAATCAACGCCGAGTTTTTCAGAAATTTTTTTACCTATGGTTGTTTTCCCTGAACCGGGAGCTCCCACAAAAATTAACTGGGGAGACATGATTAGTAAACCTTTA
Organism: Actinomycetota bacterium; assembly: GCA_041170365.1. Lineage (GTDB taxonomy): Bacteria > Actinomycetota > Actinomycetes > S36-B12 > UBA5976 > ATZT02. The sequence continues at coordinate 12,458 of JBEAYY010000054.1, read as the reverse complement.
AATTTTCTAAATAGTTTTTAATATTTCTTTTAGTCTCGTTAACGCTATCTCCACCAAATTTTTCTAAGAAAGCTTCTGCTAGTACCAAAGCAACCATTGATTCAGCAATAACTCCAGCAGCAGGAACAGCGCACACATCTGATCTTTGATTATGTGCTTTTGCTACTTCACCCGTTTTTGTATCGATTGTTTGTAAAGCTTTAGGAACAGTAGAAATAGGTTTCATGGCTGCTCTAACTCTTAGCAATTCTCCAGTTGTCATTCCACCTTCAGTTCCACCTGCACGATGAGTTAAACGTTTAATCCCATTTTCAGTTTTCACTATTTCATCGTGAGCTTTTGAACCACGTCTTGAGGCAGTTGTGAAACCATCACCAATTTCAACACCTTTAATTGCTTGAATACTCATAAGTGCGTAAGCAAGTTTGGCGTCAATTTTTCGATCATGTTGAACATAAGAACCAAGTCCTGGTGGCAAGTTGTAAACCAAAACTTCTACAACTCCACCTAAAGTATCTCCATCTTTATGTGCTGATTCAACTTCTGCTTGCATTTTTTTACTTGTTTCAGAATCAAAACAACGAGCTGGATCTTCATCAATTTTATTTAAACTGCCAGATTCTGGATACAAATCTTCTGGAGCTTTAACAGTTCCAAGTTGAACAACATGACTAATGATTTCGACATCAGAGATTTGTTTAAGAAATTTTTTAGCTACAGATCCAAGTGCAACTCTTGCAGCAGTTTCTCTGGCACTTGCTCTTTCTAAAACGGGTCTTGCATCATCAAAGTCATATTTTTGCATTCCCACTAAATCTGCATGTCCTGGTCTTGGTTTAGTCAATGGTGCATTTCTGGCTAAGTCTTTTAAAATTTCTGCATCAACAGGATCAGCTGACATAACTTCTTGCCATTTAGGCCATTCAGAATTATTAATTTTTATGGCAATTGGAGCACCAATTGAAACTCCGTGTCTTATGCCACCTAAAATTTCTAATTCATCTTTTTCAAATTTTTGTCTTGCGCCTCTGCCAACTCCAAGTCTTCTTCTTGCAAGTTCATCTTGAATTTCTACAGATGTAATTTCAATGCCAGCTGGAAGGCCATCAATTGTGGCAATGAGTGCTGGACCATGTGATTCACCTGCAGTTAACCAACGAAGCATACCTACATTGTTTCATTTATATTAATTTTGGTTAAGCATCGCCCTATAAGTTAAGCGTAAGAAATAAAAAATATGCAATTGTCATAAAGGGTCCAAAAGCAATTGCTTGATTGGACTTAAAAGATTTGAAAGTCATTAAATAGATTGAAAAAACACCTCCGATTATAAAAGCCCACAAATGAAGAGAGAAAACTTGGGGAAAGTCATAAAAATACAAAGCTGGCAGGCTCAGAGCAAAACTAAATTTGACATCACCTAATCCAAAAGTTCTTTTCGATAAGAAATAAATTAACAAATAAAATAAAAATATTAAAAATGATTGAAAAATTGCTCCCTGAAGTTTAATAACAGTAAAATTATCAGAAAAAAATATTAAAAATAGATTACTGATTAATAGTGCCAAAATCCATTTATTAGGTAATAGTTGTTTTTTATAATCAATGATTGCAAGAATTACTGCAAAAATTAAAGTATTTATAAGGATCAAGTACTGCCAAAACAAATGATCCTCAATTCTTAAATAATGCCTGCCTCATCTGAGTAATAGGGCCTTTAAAGCCTGTCATTAATTCAAATTGCATGCATGCTTGATGCAAGAGCATCTCTAATCCTGAGACGACAAAACCTCTTCGAAAGATCCATTCCATCGCAACTTTTGATGGCCAAGGATCATAGGCAATATCTAAAAGTGTTCCAGGATTTTCTGGACCCAATGCCGCAAATTTATCCATAGCTTTACTTGGCAAAGTTGAAATCAAGGTTGTAGCACTCATAGCTTTAGCTAATTCATTCCAAGGAATAATTTGGCTTTTTAAACCAAGAGAATTAGCTAAATCATTAACTGCACTTAATGTTTCTTCATTTCTTGCACATAGAAGCACATTTTTAGCACCAAGATTTTGAAGAGCTAATACAGCAGATCTTGCTGTTGCTCCACTGCCAATAATTCCTGGATTTGATAAATCAAGTTTTTTATTAGTTTTTAAAGCTTGCACAATCCCATAAATATCGGTATTTCCAGAATAAATTTTGCCTTCTTTGAAAATTAATGTGTTAGCGCTATTTGATTTTTTTGCTAAATCTGTCACTTCATCAGAAATCTCAATTGCTTTTTCCTTCAAGGGCATAGTTAGAGAAAGTCCAACTAAATCTTTATCTCGCTTTTTTACAAAATCAAATAATTCATCTTCTTTAAGTAAATATTTTTCATAATTCCAATCAAGACCCAAAGCTTTATAGCCTGCATTATGAATTAATGGAGATAACGAATGTTCTATCGGATAACCTGCAACACCAGCATGTTTCATGATTTATTGATTCTGGTTATACCAACGTAAAAATTCTTGTTTATCTCTCAAGAATTGATCGTTGTTATTAGAAAACTTAGTTTCTTTCGTATCAAGATTAACTGTGACCCAATAAAGCCAATCTCCTTCTTCAGGATTTAATACTGCATTAATGGCAGCCTCTGAAGGATTTGAAATAGGGCCTGGAGGTAAACCATCATTTGTATAAGTGTTGTAAGGAGAATCTTGTTGTAATTGTTCAGAAGTTAAAATTATGGTGTTTGAATTCAATTCATAATTTAGCGTGCTATCAAGTTGAAGTCTCATAGGTTTTGCTAAGCGATTAAGAATTGTTTGTGCTGCTTTTGGTTGATCTATTGGGGCAACTTCTTTTTCGATAATACTTGCAATAATTATTACCTCATAAGGTTTTAAACCATTGGCTTTTGCTGTTGCTTCAAGTTGTTGCTCTTGAGCTGCTTGTAGAAATCTTTTGATCATTTCTTGCAGAACTTGTTTAGGACTGATTCCTTCATCGAATCTATATGTTGCAGGATATAAAAAACCCTCAACGTTGTTATTAGCATATTCTGGAAGACCTAAATCTTTTGGATTTTTGGCAAGACTTTCAAAATCTCCAACAGAAACTCCCAAAGCTTGTGCAGCAGCTGCAAAAACATAACTTGATCGAGATCCTTCAGGTATTACAACTTTTATACTTACTTTGCTTTCTGGATCCAATAAGGCAAATATTGCTTCTTTCGGGCCCATACTTTTGATTAAGTTATATTTTCCAGGACCAATTGAACTTGATTGCGGAATATCTTCAGCTGCACTGACAAATTCAACATAGTTTTTTACAACACCTGCATCTGCTAAAACTTTTCCGATTTCAGTTAACGAGGCGCCAGGATTTATGGTTACCTGTACAGGTCCAGTACCTCCTGGACCATCAAGAATTTTCACACTTCCAGTTGGAATAAATGAATAAACAACTATTCCTAAAAGAAGAGTGAAAATGGCAATCCCAATTTTTAAATAAGGTGCAGGGTGCAAATCTGATTTATATGTTTTTTCTTCGCGTTTAAATTCATCTAAAATAGAAGGCAACTTAAACCTCCTTATAATTTACGCCTGGAACTTTATTATTTCTCTTCTCAAAATCTAGCGCAATTTCTAATATTTCTACGGCAGCCTGTTGATCAATTACCCCTTTTTGTTGTTTAGCAGTCAAGCCACTATCACGTAATGCCGAAGCTGCAGAGGTGGTTGTGAGTCTTTCGTCTATGAATCTGATATCAGAAAAGCCAGTATTTGAAAACAAATTATGTGCAAAACTAATCACTTTTGAAACACTACTTCCTTTATTTCCTGAAAGATGTTTTGGAAATCCAATATAAATTTCAATGCAATTGGTCTCTGAAATAATATTTGATATTTCAAAAAAAACCTCTTTTGAATTCTTTAAAGTTGCAACTGGAAAACTTAAAACTCCATCAATGTCAGATTTAGCAACACCAATTCTTTTGTCACCATAATCGATTGCTAATCTAATACCTTTTCTCACAATTATTATTTAATAAACCCATCAATGTTTTCTATAACTGATTTTGCATCAGAAACCTTAGATCCAGCACCTTGAGCAAGATCTGCTTTACCTCCACCTTTGCCTTCAAGTTTGGTCAAAACATTTTTCAAAATATTTCCAGCATTTAAATTAAGTTTTTGTCCTGCATCATTTACGGCAACAACAACGTTGACTTTTTGGTCTGAAATTGAACCTGCCACAACAACACCAGGATTTGTTCCTGATTGACCTTTAACATTTGCGACTAAATCTCTTAAATCACTTGCATTAATTTCTTCATCAACAAAGAAATTTATAACTTTTATACCATTTAAGTCATGACCTCTTTGTAAGTATTTGGAAACGTTTGAAAGGATCTGATTTTTTCTAAATTTCTCTATTTCTTTTTCAGTCTCTTTAATTTTTTGCATTAAAGTCGATATTTTTTCGGGAAGTTCTTCTGCTTTACCTTTTAATATTTCTTGTAAATTAGAAACTATTAAGTGTTCTCTTGCTAAAAATTGATAAGCATCTGCACCAACTAATGCTTCTACTCTTCTTGTGCCTGCTCCGATACTTGATTCACTTAAGAATTTAACAAGACCTAATTGAGCAGATCTTCTTGCGTGGGTTCCACCGCAAAGTTCGTGAGCCCAATCACCGACACTAATTACTCGAACCACATCGCCATATTTTTCACCAAACAAAGCCATTGCACCCATTGCTTTAGCTTCAGTTTGACTCATCAAATTTGCACTTACTGATAAATCATTCAATAAAACTTCATTAACTCTTTGTTCAACATCTTGTAAAACTTTTTGATCAACAGGTTTTGGTGATGGGAAATCAAAACGTAATCTTCCAGGAGAGTTTTCACTACCTAGTTGTGTTGCAGTTTCACCCAAGAACTCTCTGAAGGCTTTGTGGATTAAGTGCGTTGCAGTGTGTGCTCTAGAAATTGCTTTTCTTCTTAATAAATCAACCTCACCTATTGCTTTTGAACCTGTAACTGCTTCACCTTTTTTTACAACTCCACGATGAACAAATAAACCGGGAACAGGTTGTTGTACATCTTCAATAAAAATTTCACAACCATTAGCAAGAACTAATTTTCCAGCATCTGCTAATTGTCCTCCACCTTCTGCATAGAAAGGAGTCCTATCTAAAACAAATTCAACACTTGAACCTTCTGCTGCAACTTTTGAAACTTCACCTTTAGTTAATAAACCTTTTAAAGTAACTTCACTTCTAGTTTCGCTATAACCGATGAAATCAGTAATTCCTGCAAGATCAGCTAATGCTCTATATTGCTGCGCATCTGCTAAACCTTGTTTTCTTTCTTTAGCGTCTTGTTTTGCTCTATTTTTTTGCTCCTGCATTAACTTCTTAAAACCTTCAGCATCAATTTCAATGTTGTTTTCTGCTGCCATTTCAAGGGTTAAATCGAAAGGGAAACCATATGTGTCATGAAGTTCAAAAACTTTATCTCCAGCTAAAGTTTTTGAATTAGTTTTCTTTAACTCGTTTAATGAATCTTCAAATAATTGAGTTCCTGTTTTTAAGGTTTGTGAGAAAGTTGATTCTTCACCTGTGGCAATTTCTAAAATTCTTGACTTGTCACTATTTAATTCTGGATATTGCGGTCCCATTGCTTTGATGCTTGCTTCAATCAAATCCTTAATGACTGGTCTTTCTGCTCCAAGTATTCGCATGTTTCTTATAACTCTTCTCATCATGCGACGAAGAACATAGCCTCTTCCTTCATTTCCAGGAATTACACCATCAGCAATTAAGAATGCAGCAGTTCTAGTGTGATCAGCTACAACTCTTAAACGAACATCAGAACTTAAATCTTTACCGTAATTAATTCCTACGATTTCTGAAGCTTTGTCTAAAATAATTTTTGTGGTATCAATTTCATAAATATTGTCCACCCCTTGCAATATTGCTGCCATTCTTTCTAGACCCATACCGGTGTCAATATTTTTTGCTGGCAACTCTCCTAAGATTGGAAATTTTTCTTTAGTTCCACCCTCACCTCGGTTATATTGCATGAAAACTAAATTCCAAACTTCAAGATATCTTTCTTCATCAGCAATTGGTCCACCTTCTTTCCCATAAGAAGGTCCTCGATCAAAATAAATTTCTGAACATGGTCCACAAGGTCCAGGAACTCCCATTGACCAGTAATTATCAGCCATTCCTCGTCTTTGAATTTTATTTTCTGGTAAACCTACTTTGTTTTTCCATATTTCAAATGCTTCTTCGTCATCCAAATAAATTGTGACCCATAATCTTTCTGGATCAAATCCATAACCACCTTCGTTAACAGATGAAGTTAATAATTTCCAGGCAAGAGTTATAGCACCTTCTTTGAAATAATCTCCGAAAGAAAAATTACCTGCCATTTGAAAAAACGAACCATGTCTAGTGGTTTTACCAACTTCTTCAATATCTAAAGTTCTGACACATTTTTGAACAGAGGTTGCTCTCTTATATGGAGCTGGTGCTTCCCCAAGAAAATATGGTTTAAAGGGAACCATTCCTGCATTAACTAAAAGTAAAGTTGGATCATTTGCAATTAAAGAAGCAGATGGCACAACAGTATGGCCATTTTTTTCAAAGAAATCTAAGAATCTGCGTCTAATTTCTGCCGAATCCATTTTCTTTTCCTCTACTACTTAATTGTTACTTAACTGACCTTAGTGCTTGGCGAATTCTGTCCCACAATTCGCTAAAGCGTTGTTCTGCTCCGCGATTTCCAGGTTTGTAATAAGTCTTATTCTTCAAGTTATCTGGTAAATATTGTTGACTTGCCACACCTTCTTCAAAATCATGTGCATATTTATAGCCAATTCCTGCACCTGTTTGGCGAGAAGCACTTAATGAACCATCTTTTAAGTGCTGTGGAACTTGGCCAAAGTCCCCTTTTCTTACATCTTCTATTGCTTCATTTATTGCGCTATAAACAGAATTTGATTTAGGAGCAAGAGATAGATAAGTAGCTGCTTCAGCAAGAATTATTCTTGCCTCCGGCCAACCGACTAATTGACTTGCTTGCATGGCTGAAACTGCAATATTTAATGCATTTGGATCTGCCATACCTATATCTTCACTTGCAAGTATTACTAAACGTCTGGCAATAAATTTAGGATCTTCTCCTGATTCAACCATTCGAGCAAGATAATGAATTGCAGCATCAACATCACTTCCTCTAACACTTTTTATAAAAGCACTTATTACGTTGTAATGTTCATCACCTGATTTGTCATATCTAAGAGCAGCTCTTTGCACAGCAGTTTCAGCATCCTTGAGCGTGATCAAATTTCTATTTTCACTATCTGCAACAAGGGCAGCAGTTTCTAGTGAGATTAAAGCTCTTCTTGCATCCCCAGCACTTGCATTTGAAATATGCTCTCTAGCCAAATCTTCGATTTGGTATTTATCTGCTAAACCTTTTTCACTAACTAAAGCTCTATCGATTAATTCATTAATATCTTCATTTGTCAGTGGTTGAAGGGGTAAAACTAGTGATCTACTCATCAATGCTGAATTAATTGAAACCGAAGGATTTTCTGTTGTGGCAGCCACCAAAGTTACCCAACCTTCTTCAACTCCTGCTAAAAGTGAATCTTGTTGTGATTTGGAAAACCTATGAATTTCATCTATAAATAAAACAGTTCCAACCCCTCGAGAAAATCTTCTTCGTGCTAAATCAATAACTTCTCTTACTTCTTTTACTCCACTAGATGTAGCAGATAGTTCAATAAATGATCTTCCTGTCGAATTTGAAACCACATGAGCCAATGTAGTTTTACCGCTGCCAGGAGGTCCCCACAAAATTAAAGAAGTAGCTGCCAATTTATTTTCATCTTTTGGATTAAGTAAAGCTCTTAATGGTGAATCTTTTTTAGTTATTTGAGATTGTCCAACAACTTCATCTAAATTACTTGGCCGCATTCTTGCAGCAAGTGGAGCTTTTACTTGTTTATTATTCGCAGGAATTTCAATGGGTTCTGCGTCAAAAAGCGCATCGTCCATATTTATTTTTCCGGTTTGAAGTCAACACCAGCTTCTTTTCTTTGTGCAGGTGTGATTGGAGTTGGTGCACCAGTAAGTGGATCTTGCCCTCCACCACTTTTTGGAAATGCAATTACATCTCTAATGCTTAATGAATTAGTCAAAAGCATTACTACTCGATCCCAACCAAATGCAATACCTGCATGAGGAGGTGGACCATATTTGAAAGCTTCAAGCAAGAATCCGAATTTTTCTTGTGCTTCTTGTTCCGTTATTCCTAGAATTTTAAAAACTTGTTTTTGAATATCTGCCTGGTGAATACGAACAGATCCACCACCTATTTCATTTCCATTCAAAACAAGGTCATATGCCCAAGCCAAAGCATTTCCTGGATCTTGAGCGAAAGTTTTTAATGAATCAGAATTTGGTGAAGTGAAAGGATGATGAACAGCAGTCCAAACATTTTCTCCCTTTTCATTTTGTACTTGTTCAAACATTGGGGCATCTACCACCCAAACAAAATTCCATTCTTTTTCATCAATCAGATTTAATTTTTGCGCTATTTCAATTCGAGCTGCACCAAGTAATGAAAGACTTTCATTTTTTGAACCTGCTGCAAAAAACACTGCATCGCCTTGTTTTGCACCAGTTGCTGCTATTAAACCGTTTCTTTCTTCTTCACTTAAATTCTTAGCAACAGGTCCAGCAATTTCTCCATCAGTATTAAATACGGCGTATGCAAGTCCTTTTGCTCCACGTTGTTTTGCCCACTCTTGCCATGCGTCAAATTGTTTTCTTGGAGTTGATGCACCATTTGGCATAACTACGGCGCCAACATGTTGAGCTTGAAAAACTCTAAATGGAGTGTTTTTGAAATACTCAGTTAAATCAATTAGTGGAAGCTCAAATCTTAAATCTGGTTTGTCAGATCCATATTTATTCATTGCCTCATGGTAAGTAATTCGTGGAATATCACCTATTTCATAACCTAAAATTTCTCGCCATAAAGTTTTAATAACCATTTCACCAACTGCAATTACATCTTCTTGATCAGCAAAAGACATTTCGATATCAAGTTGAGTAAATTCTGGTTGACGATCTGCTCTAAAGTCTTCATCTCTATAACAACGTGCAATTTGGAAGTATTTTTCTAATCCACCCACCATTAAAAGTTGTTTAAAAAGTTGTGGAGATTGTGGTAAGGCATACCAGGAACCAGGTTGCAATCTAACTGGAACTAAAAAGTCTCTAGCACCTTCTGGTGTTGATCTTGTAAGAGTAGGAGTTTCAACTTCTATAAAGTCATGATTTAGCAGAACATCGCGAGCATATTGGCTGACTTTACTTCTAATTCTTAAAGCACTTCCTGGGCCAAATGGTCTTCTTAAATCCAGATATCGGTATCTAAGTCTTGTTTCTTCATTCACATCTATTTCTTTATCAATTTGAAAAGGTAATGTGGCAGATTGCGATAAGACTTTAACTTCTTGTGCAAAAACTTCAACATCACCTGTTGGCAAATCTTTATTTTCATTTCCTTTAGGTCGAAGTTTTACTTGTCCTTTAATTTGTACACAAGTTTCTGGTTTTAAATCATGGGCTAATTTTTCATCGTGAATTACAACTTGCACAATTCCTGAGGCATCTCTTAAGTCAATGAAAGCAACTCCGCCATGGTCTCTTCTATTTCCAACCCAGCCTGCCAATGTGACTTTGACTTCAGCATCAATTGCTCTTAAAGCATCTGCCACATGAGTTCTTAACACGAAAGATTCCTTTTCAAGTTATTTCCAAGAATTGTCTTTTATTCCAAGACATCTAATTCTGTCGTAAGGCCTGTTCTAGATGTTTAACCATGTCACCTATGGAAACTTGCACTTGGGAAGAATTGGATAAATCCTTGATTTGTACTTGGGCATTGGAAACTTCTTCATCCCCCAGCACCACAGCAAAGCGAGCTCCACTTTTATCGGCAGCTTTCATGGCTCCCTTTAAACCTTTATCTCCATAAGCCATATCACTTGCAATACCTGCACTTCTTAAATTCTTCAAAAGTGATACAGATAATTGTTGAGAATTTCTACCAATAGGCACAATAAATACCTGAACTAGATTTTCTTTACTTATTTCTAAATTTTCTGCTTCACATGCCATAAGAGTTCTATCAGTTCCAATTCCAAATCCGATTCCACTTAAATCAGCTCCACCCAGACTTGACATAAGACCGTCATATCTGCCACCTCCCCCAATTCCAGATTGAGCACCTAAATCTGGATGATCAAACTCAAAAGTTGTTTTAGTGTAATAATCAAGACCTCTTACTAATTTTGGACTTGGAATAAAATCCACATCATTTTTCTTCAATAGATTTTCAACGTCTTGATGATAACTACTACATTCTTTACATAATTCATTAATCATCAATGGAGCATTAGTTAATTGTTTTTTAACTTCTTCACGTTTATCATCTAATACTCTTAAAGGGTTTAATTTAGCTCTATTTTTTGTATCATCATCAAGATTTAAACCTGATAAAAATTTAGTCAATTTTTCTCTATAAATTGGCCTACAAGTCGAACAACCTAAAGAAGTAAGAAGTAGTCTAAATTTTTTCAACCCTAATTTCTTAAATGAATCATCTGCAACACAAATGACTTCAACATCAAGTGCTGGATCTGGTGAACCTATTGCTTCAATTCCTACTTGTTGTAATTGTCGATACCTTCCATGTTGAGGTCTTTCTGCTCTAAAAAATGGTCCTTTGTACCAAAGCTTTACTGGAAGTTGTCCTTTATCTAATCCATTTTCAATTACTAAGCGAACAACACCTGCTGTACCTTCTGGTCTTAAAGCAAGTTGTCTTTCGCCGCGATCTTCAAAAACATACATCTCTTTACTTACTACATCTGTTGATTCACCAATTCCTCTAACAAAAAGATTGACATCTTCAAAAATTGGCAATTCAACATAACCATAACCAGCTAAGGAAGCAGTTTTACCAATAGTTTCTTGAACTTTTAAAAAAGAAATAGAACGAGGTGGAAAATAATCAGGCACACCTTTTGGTGCTTGAAATAAACCAGCCATTTAAATCTTTGCTCCTTAATTTATTAAGTTAAGTCTTGCAGGTAAGGGTTCTTAAATCGTTCATCTCCAATTGTGGTGCTTGGTCCGTGTCCTGGAAATACGCTCATTTCGTCTGGAAATTTTAAGATTACATTTTTAAGACTTTCCAACATTGCCTTTGGATTACCTCCAGGCAAATCAGTTCTACCTATGCCTCGATTGAATAAAACATCTCCTGAAAATAAATTATTTTGAGAAGTAAAGACAGTGGATCCTTCAGTATGGCCTGGTGCGTGATGGCAAGTAATTTCTAATCCAGCCAAATCTAACTTCATTTTATTTTTTAAAAGATTTATATCTTTTGGCAAAAATTCTGGAACACCAGCATTTAATTTAATTAAATCTTGCCAACTTGATTTCGAATAAGCTTTTTCTGGGTCACTTAACATCCATTCATCTAATCCATGAATGTATGCAGAAATTTGATGATTGTTACAAAGTGGAATGACTGACCAAACATGATCCATATGTCCGTGAGTTAAAAGAGTTGCAACCGGATGAAGATTAAATTGAGTACAAATACTTTCAATGTCAGGCAAGCTTTCAAAACCTGGATCGATAATCACGCATTCAGAATTGGTTTCATTGGCAACAAGGTAACAGTTTGTGGCCCAAGGGCCTGCTGGAAAAGATTTAATTAGCACAAAATCTAGCCTCGATGTCAGTTTTAGTGAGTTTAAACTCGTTAACTACAATTAAATTAACAATTTAAATAATAAACCAAAAATTAACGAAAGGCCGAAATGTCATCGCGAGGCGAATCAGGTAATGCGAAAAAATCTACTGTTTACATCGCTTTAATTACGGCTATCGCCATAATTATTGGCTCAGTAATTCTTGGTTTAAATGGTTCCAACACTTCAACTTCAGCAAATCCTGATTTACCAAATGCTGGTATTAGTGCAAATAATTCAGCGGAGTTTTCCATAATTACAAATCTTGGAGAAATTGTTATTGAAACTTTTCCAGATAAAGCACCTTTAACAGTTAATGCGCTTGCATCTCTTGCTCAAGATAATTATTTCAATAACACAATTTGTCATAGATTAACAACTGAAGGAATTTTTGTTTTGCAATGTGGTGATCCAACAGGAACAGGAGCAGGTGGACCTGACTTCAATATTCCAGATGAAAATTTACCTCAACCAATTGAAAATAATTACCCAGCAGGAACAGTTGCGATGGCAAATGCTGGACCTGGAACTTCTGGATCACAGTTCTTTTTGGTTTATCAAGACACAACACTTGGACCAAATTATTCAATTTGGGGAAAAATAACAAAAGGATTACAAAT
>JBEAYY010000053.1:0-2865 GCA_041170365.1 Actinomycetota bacterium | reverse complement strand
CCAAGACTAAAATCTGGGGATGATCCAAAAGATGCCTTCAAAGGCACCTTTCATGTAAATGAATCCTTAAGCCAACTCGATAAATCTTTTCAAGAAGCAAGTAATGGAAAATTACCTGATTTACTACCATCTGAGATTTATTGCCATACACTTTCTGATCCATCAATTTTAGGAAAAGAATTACAAGAAAAGGGATATCAGACAATCACACTTTTTGGTTTGAACACTCCTGCAAAGCTATTCGATCACAATAATGACAATTTAAGAGAAATAGTCAAACAAAAATATCTTGAGGGTTTAAACATGTTTTTTGAAGAAAAAATTGAGGCTTGTCTTGCACTTGATATTGATGGCAATCCTTGCATTGAAGTTAAAACACCACTTGATATTGAAGAATCAGTATTTCTTCCTCGAGGAAATATATTTCATAAACCTTTGCAATGGCCGTTTGCTGAAAATTCAGAAGAGATTAATACATGGGGTGTGGAAACAGATATTCAAAACATTTTTATTTGCGGTGCAGGTGCCAAACGAGGTGGCGGAGTAAGTGGTATTCCAGGAAGAAATGCGGCAATGAAAGTTTTAGAAATAACTTCTAAATAAACCACATTTCAGATGCATCGTATTCTGATTTTTTAAGCACTCTTTGATCTGCTCCAACAATTACAGAATCTGGCTTAACATCTTTTGTCACAACCGCGTTAGCACCAATTATTGCGTTTTTTCCGATTGTGATATTTCCAAGAATTTTTGCACCAGCTCCAACTAATACTCCATCTTCAACTGTGGGATGTCTTTTTCCTTTTGACATTGTTCTTCCACCTAAAGTAACTCCGTGATAAAACATCACATCATCACCAATTTCTGCAGTTTCCCCAATCACTACACCCATACCATGATCTATAAAAAATCTTCTACCTATTTTTGCAGCAGGATGAATTTCTATTCCTGTTAAAAATCGGTGATAGTGAGACATCAATCGAGCGATTAATTTAAAGTTTTTATTCCAAACCCAGTGAGTAACTCGATGTAGCCAAATCGCATGTAAACCTGGTGAAGTTAAAACAAACTCAAGTTTTGATTTTGGTGCTGGATCTTTTTTAATCGCTGCATCAATATCTTCTTTAAATCGAATCATTAATCCATCAAGTCTTGATAAAGAGCAGTTGATAAATATCTTTCGCCAAATGATGGAACAATAACCACAATTACTTTTCCAGCAAACTCATCACGTTTAGCAACTTGTGAAGCTGCCCAAAGTGCTGCTCCAGAAGATATTCCTGCCAGGATTCCTTCTTCTGCTCCTGCTCTTCTTGCGTATTTAATTGCTTCTTCATTGGGTGCATCAAATACTTCGTCGTACACACTTTTATCAAGAATTTCTGGAATAAAGTTTGGTCCAATTCCTTGTAGAGGATGTCCTGCAGGATTTCCACCACTTAAAAGTGGTGATGCGGCAGGTTCAACCACAAACATTTTTATGTTTGGATTTTTTTGCTTCAAGACTTGTCCAATACCTGTAATAGTTCCACCTGTTCCTGAGCCTGCAACTACTGCTGCAACTTTTCCATCGGTGTCATTCCAAATTTCTAAAGCTGTGGTTTGGCGATGGATTTCAGGGTTGGCAGGATTTTGAAATTGTCTAACTAGAACTGCACCTTCTTTTTGCCCAATTTCTTCAGCTTTTGCTACTGCACCTTTCATTCCTTCTGCAGCAGGAGTTAAGACAAGTTGAGCACCGTATGCCTTTAATAAGGTTCTTCTTTCTTTACTCATTGAATCTGGCATCGTCAGAATTACTTTGTAACCTCTAGCTGCTCCAACCATGGCAAGAGCAATACCGGTGTTACCAGAAGTTGCTTCAACAATTGAGCCACCTGGTTTTAATTTTCCAGATTTTTCTGCATCATCAATCATTGCAATTCCAATGCGATCTTTGACAGATGCGGTTGGATTATAAAACTCTAATTTTGCATACACTTCTGCTTTTGCCCCATCTGTAATTCTGTTTAATTTGACTAACGGGGTGTTTCCTACTACTTGGGTGATGTTGTCATAGACCTTCATAAAAATTCCTCCGGTATGAATATAGATTGAGAGCTTTTTTCAATTTTATGGCTCAATTGCTTCTCACGCGACTTGGCTAAATTAATTGCAAAATATTTGCAATAACGCACAAATTGTAAGAAATTAAGCCAATAATGCGAACCTACATCAGATAGGACAGAATAAGTACATGAATCAAAATCACTTAGTTCTAATTGCGAGTGTATTAATTCTTTCTACTCTTATAGGTCTTTATTTCAATTTTTCAAGGGGAAAACTAGTTAAAAAATATGCAAATGAATCCGAATTCTCCAAATTAAATTTACCAATTGATCTATCTTCTGAAGCAACTATTTTACTTTTCTCAACCGAATATTGTTCAATTTGTCCAGCTGTTAAAAGACAAATTGAAGGCCACATAGGTGATAGAAGTAGTATTTCTCTTCATCAAATTGATGCAGTTGAAAAAATAGAAGTGGCAAGAAAACTTCACGTTAAAAGTTCACCTACTACTATTTTCTTTGATTCAAAAGGTAATGAATTCGGACGAATAATTGGTGCACCAAAAAGTAATCAACTAAAAGAAACTTTAAACAAATTTAACAACCAAGAAAAGGAAATTTCTAATGCAAATTGATGCTAGAGGCCCTAGATTTGGAGCAACAATAACTATGTTTGTTCTAATAGCAGTTCTTTACTTTGAAAGTATTGAATTACTTATTTTTCAAACACTCATGTGGGCAATAGGTGCAACCTTTGGTCCACAAAAATCTCCTTACGGTTGGATTTTTAAATCATTAATTAAACCAAGATTGAAAA
>JBEAYY010000052.1:0-3960 GCA_041170365.1 Actinomycetota bacterium | reverse complement strand
GAAACTTTGCCTCTAATTATTTTTGGTCTTTATGGCGGAGTTTTAGCTGATGCTTTTGATAGAAGAAAACTTATTTTGATTTCAGAATTTGCCGCAATGATTGTTTCTATTGCCCTTTTAGTAAATGTTTTATCAGGATTTAATTCACCCGTTTTAATTCTTTTTCTGGCAGCAATTTTTGCAGCCACTGATGGAATTTTTAGACCAGCCGTAGATGCCACTACTCCTCAAGTTGTGCCCTATACGAATTTGCCTTCAGCAGGAGCCTTAAATTCACTTCGACACCAGACTGCTTCTATTGCAGGTCCCATGATTGGGGGCTTAATTCTTGCTGCAGGTGGAATTAGTTTGGCCTATTTTATTGACGTTTTAACATTTGTTATTTCATTAATCCTTTTACTAAAAATAAGTCCAGCAATTCCAAGTCATGGTGCAGAAAATCCATCACTAAAAAGAATTAAGGAAGGTATTAGTTATGCCCTTTCCAGAAAAGATTTACTTGGAACATATCTAGTTGATCTTTCAGCTATGTTTTTTGCATTTCCCTATGCCCTATTTCCTTTCGTGGCAGATGAATTAGGGGGTGCTTGGACACTTGGTTTTCTTTATGCAGCAATTCCGGCTGGTGCATTAGTTGCAACTTTGACAAGTGGTTGGTCAAATCATGTTTCAAGACATGGTCGAATCATTGCCATGGCTGCATGTGGGTG
Organism: Actinomycetota bacterium; assembly: GCA_041170365.1. GTDB lineage: Bacteria > Actinomycetota > Actinomycetes > S36-B12 > UBA5976 > ATZT02. Next base: position 3,250 of record JBEAYY010000052.1, on the reverse strand, counting down.
GGGTTTAGGAATAATAATTTTTGGATTAGTTCATTCTTTAATTTTTGCAATCATCGGCTTGATGATCGCAGGATTTTTTGATCAAATATCAGCCATATTTAGAGGTCTTATTTGGAACCAATCCATCCCAGATCACTTAAGAGGTCGACTTGCATCCATTGAAATGCTTAGTTATTCAGTTGGACCTCAACTTGGGCAAGTAAGAGGTGCATTATTTGCACGCTTTGGTGGTCTTGAATTCTCATTAATATCTGGTGGAATTCTTACAATTATTAGTTCTGTATTTTTTAGCAGTTTGTTAAAAGATTTCTATAAATATGATGTAAATACCAATGTTTTTGCAAAAAATTTAAAAGAATTTCGTGAAAAAAATGTCAATTTTGACCCCAATATATAGATAGTTTTTACAATTTAAATTTAATTACCAATTCTATTACACCTCAAAAAACCCCCTCTGACCTGCGAAAACGCACCCTTTTACACTTTAATTTTTCTAATATTTAATTCAATATTTATGTATTAAAAATGTAAAAAAATTAATAAAAAATAATTGCGACACGGCGCGTCAAAATACGCGTTACTTGATGACAATATGCATTTCTTCTGGAACGATTAGTAATTAAGAAACTTCTGTGCTTTCCGGAACAGAAGAAAACTCGCCAGGAGGAATTGTGGCAAAAAGAAGAAAAAAGGCAGCTGCACCAAAGCGCCGTCGTAAGAAAGCAGCAAAAGCTGCTCCAAAGCGTCGTCGTAGAAAAGCAGCAAAGAAAGCAGCACCAAAGCGCCGTCGTAAAAAAGCAGCAAAAGCAGCTCCAAAACGTCGTCGTCGTAAAAAAGCTGCATAACCTTTTTAGGTTTGCTAAAAAAACCCCGGGCTTAAATGCCCCGGGGTTTTTTATTTCTATTTAGATTTAGTTAAAACTAAGAATTTCGACGGCGATATATCGCCCAGACTCCGCAACTAAACGAAAACAAGCCCATGAACCTTGCCCCACTTCCTATGGGAAGAGCAAATAACCATGCTCCTGCAAATATGGCAAGTATTGCAAATATAAAAGTTAGTATTCGAGACCAAAGTTTGGCTTTAATAAACGAGAACCCAACTGCAATTGGGCCCACAGCCAATGTTGTAAACACAATTAGTGCTGCAATTAGCGCGAGTGACTCCATTGAAGTAGTCTAAATATAAATGAAAAAAATTACTATCTTTTTAGTGGCAATTTTTCCTTTATTTATAGGACTTTTTCAAGCCCCTGCAAATGCTGTGGTGGGAGGATCTGATGCAACTGGATCTGGTTTTGTAGTGGCAATAAGAGTAGATCTTGGTGGAAATTTACAAACAGCTTGCACGGGTGGACTTTGGAAACCAAAAATTGTAATTACGGCAGCACATTGTGTAGTAGAAGAAGGCACCAGCAATGTATCCCCAGCTTCAAATGTGAATGTATATAGTCAAGGTGCAAATCTTTCAACTTCAAGTCCAGTGGCTAAAGCCACAAGCATTATTTTGACTTCTGGATATACCAATTCAAAAACTGGATTTGTAGAAGCAAACGATATTGCTTTTTTAATTCTTGATAAAGAAATCGGAATTCCTTTAGTGACAAGGCTTGCCAGCGAATCAGAGGTAGCAGCAGCTACTTTAACTGGCAAAAAGTTAAACTTTTTTGGCTATGGCCAAACTTCAAAAGATAGTGATGTTTCTTTAATCCCCTTAACTCTTGGCCAAACCCCTTTCCAATTTTTAGGGGCAAAAACCTATGTCTATGCCAGAACTGCAAAAGATGCAGGAGCTTGCTTTGGAGATAGCGGTGGTCCAGTAATACTTTCTACTGCCACTGAGAATCTTTTAGTGGGACCTGTTGCTGGTGGAAGTGGCACACCTTGTTATCCAGAAATTAAGACCCGAGCAGTTTTATCTTTGGTAGCAAGTAATTTCTCATCTTTAGCAAAATCAGCGTTAGAAACAGCAGGGTATTCACCAGATGAGGCTTTAACAGCCTCCCGCCCAAGCTTTAAAAAAGGCACCTTCTCGGCCAGAACCACAGTGAAAAAATTAGGTCTCAAAGTTGCATCTTCCACAAGTGTCAAATTTGTTGGAGTTAAGTCCAAACCCAAAGGTGCCTGTGTCGCTACGGCTTCTAGTGTGATTGTTAAATCAAAAGGGACCTGCACCTTGACTATAACCATGAAAAAATCTGGCAAAACAGCAAGGACGGCTAAAACAACTTTCAATATTGGCTAAGTTTTAACTAATGAATTTAAGAAGCGTGCCACAACACATAACAAAACCTGAATATGTTGGAAAAAGATCTCCTTCTATTTATCAAGGTTCAGATGTTCAAACAAGTGAAGTAATAGAGAAAATGAGAATTGCTGGACAGATTGCAGCAGATGCCATGCATTTGGCTGGGAAAAGTATCAAATCTGGCATGACCACTGATTACTTAGATGAAATAGTCCATGAATATATCTGTGACCAAGGAGCTTACCCATCGACTCTTGGCTATAGAGGTTTTCCTAAATCTTTATGTACTTCGATTAATGAGGTCATTTGTCATGGAATTCCTTCTAATCAAGTAATAAAAGAAGGAGACATTATTAATCTTGATGTAACTGCCTTTAAAGATGGTGTGCATGGCGATACTAACTACACCTTTCTTGTGGGAGAAGTTAAAGAAGAAGTAAAACTGCTTGTAGAAAGAACTAAAGAATCTCTAGATCGTGCGATTCAAGCAGTTGCTCCTGGAAGACCTATAAATGTAATAGGTCGAGTAATTGAAAGTTATGCCAAAAGGTTCAACTACGGGGTAGTTCGAGATTTCACTGGCCATGGAGTCCATACACATTTTCATTCAGGACTTGTTATTCCTCATTACGATGACCCCACTAGTAATCAATTAATGCAAGAAGGAATGACATTCACGATTGAACCGATGCTTAATTTAGGAACGCACGATTACGACATGTTGGATGATGGCTGGACCGTATTAACTAAGGATAGAAAGATTTCTGCCCAATTTGAACACACTTTAGTTGTGACAAAAACCGGGGCAGAAATCCTCACATTGCCTAGTATTGAACTATGAATATTCCTAAACATCTTGAATATGCACATTCCAAAATCGCGGATGTTCTTGATTTTCCAAAACCAGGAATTGTCTTTAAAGATATAACTCCTGTATTACTTGATGAAAAAGCATTCAATGATGTTTTAGATGATTTATCTAATCAATTAAAAGGTGCCAAT
>JBEAYY010000051.1:0-2714 GCA_041170365.1 Actinomycetota bacterium | reverse complement strand
GCTGTTCGAAGTTTAGATACTGAAGTTCATGCCAAATTAGAAACCATTCCTGGAACACCTCCTTCATTATTGAATATTCCGAAAGGATGCTCCTTTCATCCTCGATGTTCATTCAAAAAATTGGTAGGACAAAGATGTGAAAATGAGAAACCAGAACTTCATCAAATTGGAACTAATTTCAGTGCTTGTCATTTAAGTAATGAAGATATTAGAAAAATGAATTCTCAAGAAACACCGGTTGGTTAAATGAGCACAGTATTAGAAGTAAAAAACTTAGTTAAAAAATTTCCTTCAGGTAAAAAAGGATTTTTTTCAAAGCCAGCTGGTTTTGTACATGCTGTTGATGATGTTTCTTTAAAAATTGAAGCAGGACAAACTCTAGGAATTGTAGGTGAATCAGGATGTGGCAAATCAACTTTAGGAAGAGTCATGACACATTTACTTCCTGCAACAAGTGGTCAAGTTTTACTTAATGGTAAAGATGTAACTTTTGCAAAAGGGGAAGAGTTAAATCAAATGCGCAGAACTGTGCAAATGATTTTTCAAGATCCTTATTCATCCCTTAATCCACGTCATACAGTTGGACGAATTGTTGAAATGCCATTATTAGTCCAAAAAATTAATCCACCTATGGGAAGAAAAAAGAAAGTACAAGAATTACTTGAGTTAGTGGGTTTAAATCCCGAACACTTCAATCGATATCCACATGAGTTTTCTGGTGGACAACGCCAAAGAATCGGTATTGCCAGAGCTTTAGCGTTAGAGCCAAAAATAATTATTGCTGATGAGCCTGTTTCTGCTTTAGATGTTTCAATTCAGGCACAAATTTTAAATTTATTGCAAGATTTACAAAAACAATTAGGGCTTTCTTATTTATTCATTGCTCATGATTTATCTGTTGTAAAACATGTTTCAGATCGTGTTGCTGTTATGTATCTAGGCAAAATTGTCGAAGAAGCAGATAGTGAAAGTTTGTACTCAAATCCACAACATCCGTATACAAAAGCATTAATGAGTGCTGTGCCTGAAGCAAATCCAAAGAATAAAAAACAAAGAATATTGCTTTCAGGAGATGTTCCATCACCCATTAATCCACCATCAGGATGCCGTTTTAGGACCAGATGTTGGAAAGCTCAAGATATATGTGCCACAAACGAGCCACAACTAATACAAATAAATACAAATCAAAAAGTGGCATGCCACTTTCCTGGTAATTAATTCAAATATTTATTAAAGAAATCTAACTGAATCTTTAATAAATTTTCAGTTATTACTTCCTGTGGTGTCATGTGACTTACCCCTGAAAGTGGTAAGAATTCGTGAAGTTTTGCATGGCTTAAAAGTTTTTGGGAAAACTTTAAAGAATGAGTTGCCAAAACATTGTCATCTGCTATTCCATGAATAATTAAAAGAGGTCTAGTTAATTTTTCTGCTTTATTAATAAGCGAAAACTCATCATATTTTTTACTATCAATTTTTGGATTACCTAAATATCTTTCTGAATAAGCTGTGTCATACCAGCGCATATCTGTAACAGGTGCTCCAGCAATTGCTGCATGAAATCTTTCTGGAGCATCAAGCACAGCTAGAGCCGCAAAATATCCACCAAATGACCAACCAGTTATTCCAACTTTGTCTAGGTCTAAAACATTAGGAAATTTCTTATTTAATTCATCCATCACAGTTATTTGATCTCTGAGTATTTTTTCGCTCCAATTATCAAAAATTTCATACTCCCAGTTTTTTCCTCTGCCAGGTGTGCCCCGGTTATCAGCCACTATTACTGCATAACCTTGATCAGCTAACCACTGATCGGTTAAAAATAGTGATGCATTCTTTAAACAATTTGCAAAATGTGGCCCACCGTATGGAGCAAAAATTACTGGAAGTTTTTTATCATTTTCATACCAAGTTGGAAGAATTAACGCAGTCGATATTTTAGTTTCTCCGAGATCAAAAAATTCAATACGTGGATTAAATTCAATTTGTTGTTGATCTTCCTTAATTTCAATAGTTTTCTTACCATCGCTTACAGTTATTTTTCGATACCAATTTTTCTCATTTTGCTCAATAATTAAAGTTAAATGTCCTTTTCTAGAACCAGTCACAAAAGAATTTTGACTACCAACTTCTGAAACGTTTCCTTTCCAGTCAACATGCAATAAAGCTGAACTATTTTGGTGCCTACTGATTTGAAGAAAAATTCCATCTTTATCGATATTTAAAATATTTCTGACTTCAATATCTTTACTCGTTAATGCCAAGGAATCAATAAAAAGCTGTCTTTTATCTTCTCCATCAATTACTACTAAATGATCTTCAAAGATTTTTGGAGAACCATGTTCGACTTCAACCCAATATGGATGAGACTTTGACCATAAGTCAGTTGATTTGTTGTTACTTAGATCAAATTCCTTCAAAACCATATTCTTCTGGTCTCTTGAAAGAAGTGTTAAATTCACTTTATTTGCTGAAATAAAATCTACATCTGTGACATATTCAAATTCATTTTTATTAAATTCTATTTTTGTTAAATTGCCATTTAAATCGACCACAAAAAAATCGCATGAGGGATTATTGGTGCCAGCAAATGGGTATCTGTGAGTTCTTACAGGATCTTGTGGATTAGTTGGATCCGCTAAATTTACTAATTCAACATTATTTTCATCAACTTTTTCAACAACTAAACTAGTTGACTCTTTATTCCACCAAAA
>JBEAYY010000050.1:0-16113 GCA_041170365.1 Actinomycetota bacterium | reverse complement strand
CCAACTTATACAGTTTTAATAAATCCAACTCCAAACACCTTGCCTGTAACATCACGTGCTGGCATGACAGTCACAGTTGATGTAACACCAGTTGGAGAAGACAGAATCAGAATTACAAATGCAGAATTAATTGATGAATTCACCTACGATATTGATGTTAACAACAAAGTAACTTTATCTTCAAAAAATGGTGTTGACTTAACAGGAAGTATTACCAACACCACTAACACAGCCACTAAACAATGGACAGTTTCAAAATTAAATATCAATCCAGGCTCCATTGTGAAAAAGAACGAAATCGTTGCGGTGTTGAAGAATTTTGATGGTACAACTAGAAATGTTAAATCACCAAGTGATGGAACTATTAGAGAAATATTTACTGCACCAAATGCCATAGTTTCAGGAGCAATCGCATCCCTTGGTTCAGGTGAAGTTGTAGCTGCCATAAAGGTAAGTGAATATGACATTCCTAATGTCAAACTTGATCAAATTGTGGAACTAAAACTTGGCTCTGCCACAGAAATTAATAATGGAAAAGTAACTCAAATTGGTCAAGTAGCAACAGTTGATAACAATGGGGTTTCACAATTCAGTGTTTTTGCAAAACCTGATGCATTAAATGAAACTTGGAGAATTGGCATGAGTGTAACTGCCAAAATTATTCTTCAAAGTAAAGATGTATCAATTGCTGTTCCTTTGCAAGCTATTCAAAGAAAAGGTAAGGATCAATTTGTTCAAGTATTGAACGAAAAAAATGAGCCTATAGACAAAGTTGTTCAAACAGGAGTTTCAGGAACTCAACTAATTGAAATATTAAGTGGCATATCTGCAGGTGAAGAAGTTGTTTTAGGTAAAGCTTCCATTGATGGCAAATTACCTGTTTCAGAAGATCCATTTAGAGAACAAAGAGAGCAACAAAGATCTAACGGTGGTAGAAACAACTAACAATGACAACTGTTGTTGAGATGAAAAATGTCGCCAAATATTTTGGCGAGGGTTCATCAAAAGTTAAAGCGTTAGATGGTGTTGATTTAACAATTAATCAAGGTGAATTTGTTGCAATAGTTGGTCCTTCAGGTTCTGGAAAATCAACCATGATGAATTTAATTGGGTGTTTAGATAGACCAACTAGTGGCAAAGTAAAAATTGCAGGCGAAGATCTTTCAAAATTAAATGATAAGAAGTTAACTTCTTTAAGAAATTTAGCAATCGGCTTTGTTTTTCAGTCTTTTTTTCTACTTCCAAAAACTGATGCTTTAGATAACGTAGCAACTCCACTTTTTTACAGAGGGATATCTTCTAGAGAAGCCAGAAAAAAAGCTATGCAAATGCTTACAAAATTAGGATTAGGCGATAGACATTCACATCAATCCACTGAATTATCTGGAGGACAACAGCAACGTGTCGCAATAGCAAGAGCATTGGTTACCGAACCTTCACTAATTTTGGCTGATGAACCAACAGGTGCTCTTGATTCAAATACCGGTAAACAAGTAATGGAATTATTTCAACAATTAAATAAAGAGGGCAAAACCATTGTTTTAATCACCCATGATTTAGATATTGCGGCAAAAGCAAAAAGAAGAATTACCTTAAAAGATGGAAAAGTAATTAGTGATGATGGAGTAAAGCAATGATTTTAATTGCGGCTCGATTAGCGTTGGCTCGAATTCTTGCAACAAAGACAAGATCAGGTTTGACTATGCTGGGCATCATCATTGGCGTGATGTCATTAATTGCACTGGTTTCTGTCGCACAAGGTGCAACTTCAGGAATTCAAGATCAATTTAAAGGTTTAGGTGCCAGAAATTTAACAATTACTGGAACTACAAATCAATCCATCACGTTAGATGATGCCAAAGCAATAGCTTCACAACCTGGAATTGAAGTTGTCACAGAAACCGTGAGCGGTAGAGCAACATTGAGTTCTGAATTTGATTCAACAAGAGCTCAAATTGTGGGAGTTGATTCAGATTACGTAACTGTGGTTGATCCAGATATTTTCGTAGGTTCATTCTTACCAAGTACAGATGACGCTAAAGAATCTAGATTAATTGTTTTAAGTTCATCTATTGCCGAAGATTTAAAACTTGATGCTTACTCCATAAACACAAATATCGTGGTTGGAAATACAGAATTTACAATTGTTGGAATATTAGATGACGCAGATGGATTTGGAACTCAAGGAAGTGCTTATGTACCTATTGATACTGCCTTTAAATATTTTGCAGTTCCACCTTATTTAAGTTCGATTACAGTTCAAACAACTAATGAAGAAATTGTTGATCAAGTAACTAGTAATTTAACAAGATTGCTTATCTCACGCCATAACATCACGGGAGAACGAGAAGCAGATTTTGTTATCACTGATGCAAGCCAAATTCTTGATGCAATTGGCACAGTTCAACAATTCTTATCTTTGTTACTTGGAGGAATTGCTTCAATTAGTTTGGTTGTTGGTGGAATTGGAATTATGAACATCATGTTGGTTTCGGTGAGAGAAAGAACCAGAGAAATTGGAATCAGAAGAGCAATAGGTGCTCAACAATCACAAATTTTGACTCAATTTTTAATTGAAGCAATCGTGCTTTCATTATTAGGTGGAATTATTGGTGTGATTATTGGGGAAGTTGTGGCGTACTTTTTAGCCCAACTAGGTGAATGGAATTTTGTTTTAAGTCCAACAATAATTTTGGCTTCGCTTGGTTTTTCAATGTTTGTGGGAGTTGTTTTCGGGGTTTGGCCAGCACGAACAGCTTCAAAATTAAAACCAGTTGAGGCATTGCGTTTTGAATAAAACTTGTCATCTGACAAGATTTACGTTGTGGCCGAATTAGTTTTTTTCTCAGGAACAATGGATAGTGGTAAATCCACTCTTGCCCTACAAACACATCACAATCATTCAAGTGCAGGAAGACGTGGCCTTGTTTTTACAAGAAAAGATCGTGCAGGAGAGGCAACTTTAAGTTCAAGACTTGGACTTAAAGCTCAAGCTATTGAAGTAAGTCCTGAAACTAATTTCTTGAGGCTTATGACACAAGCACTTTCTCGGGGAGAAACTGTTGACTATTTAATTTGTGATGAGGCACAGTTTTATGAAACAGAACAAATAGAGCAACTTGCCCGAGTGGTGGATGATTTTGGTATAGATGTTTTCACCTTTGGTATCACAACAGATTTTCGAACAGCACTTTTTCCAGGAGCACAAAGGCTTTTAGAGTTAGCCGATCGAGTAAATATCTTGCAAGTAGAAGCACTTTGTTGGTGTGGTAAGAAAGCAACTCATCAAGCAAGAATCGTAAATGGGGTCATGGTCACAGTTGGAGAACAGGTCGTGGTGGGAGATGCCGGGCCAAATGCCAAACCTGATGAAATCATTTATGAAGTTTTGTGTAGAAAACATCACATGCGAAAAGTGACTTCAAAACAAGCAAAGCAAGAACATATGTCAAAATCTGCTTTGCCTTTTGAGGATAATTTTGGCTGATAAATCTTTAACTATTCCACAACAATTCAATGAAGTTTTTGTGGAGAAAAATTTTCGAATATTATTTGCTGCTCGTTTTATTTCTAATGTGGGAAATGGCATTGGTCCAATCGCTTTAGCTTTTGGTGTTCTTTCTTTGCCAGGAGCAAATGCTGCATCTTTAAGTTTGGTGATGTTTGCCAGAACTCTTCCCTTAATAGTTTTTGTCCTATTTGGAGGAGTAATTGCAGATAGATATGGCAGAGCAAAGATTGTCAGTTATTCAGACATTTTGTTGAGTTTATTTGTTTTATTTGAAGCCTATTTATTTATTTCAGGATCTGCCACCGTTTCTTGGCTAGTTTTACTTGGACTTGTTACAGGGATCTTGCATGCAATGTGGTTTCCAGCATTTCCTGGAATCATGCCCCAAGTTATGCCTGAGAAAAAATTACAAAGTGCAAATTCAATAAACGCATTAGGTGTAAATTCTGCAAACGTTTTGGGATATTCAATTGGGGGAATATTAGTCACTTTAGTTGGACCAGGTATTGCTATTGCAATAGATGGCTTAACTTTTTTAGTGGCAGGTTCACTAATTTATTTACTGATTAGATTTGATAAACCAAATCAGGTAGGTGATGAAGATACTATTTTGCAAGATATAAAACTTGGCTGGAAAGAAGTAAGAAAAAGAACTTGGATTATTGCTTGTGTTTCTGCTTACTCTTTAATAGTTATGGTTTATGAACCATTACTGGCAGTTATGGGTCCATATCAAGCAAAAACATTCTTAGAGGGTGCTTCATCTTGGGCTTTTATTGCAGGAGCTCATTCTTTAGGAATGATGCTGGGCGTGATTTTGGCTATGAAATTAAGACCTAGACATCCTTTATTTGTGGGTATGATCTTTTCAGCCACTTTGGCTCTGTGGACGCTATCTATGTCATTTAATCTGCCGATAATTTTTATGGCCATGGCTGCACTTTTAACGGGAATTGGTTTTGATTTATTTTTTGTTTTTTGGATAACAACTTTACAAACCAAAATTCCTAAAAAATCATTATCAAGAGTTTTATCTTATGATGCATTTGGGTCTTTTTTACTTGGACCAATTGGATTAATTGCAGCAGGACCACTAATTGAAATAATTGGAATAAAAGAATTACTTGGAATATGTACAATAATAATTATTGTTGCAGTTTCAATAAGTTTAACTAATAAATCAGTTAGAAAATTAGAATTAAATAAATAAATATATTATTTTATAATAATTTAATAAATATTCATTTTTTAAGCAAAATCAATACCTTTTCCTCAAGACACGCCGAACCCAATATTTATTTAATAATCACTCAGGTAGATTAAATATTAATTAATAGGAGTTGATTTTTAAATGAAAGCGCTCGTAATCGGAGCGGGTGGAGTTGGTCGAGCAATCGCCAACATTGCAGCAAGAAGACAATTTTTAACAAGTATGGTCATTGCTGATCGTTCATTGGAACGCGCTCAGCAAGCAATAAAAAGAATTGATGATGATCGATTTGATGCAACCGAAGTAAATGCTGCTGAATTAGAAGATGTTAGAGAATTAATTCGTGAAGTTAAACCCGATGTAGTAATTAATGCTGTAGATCCTAGATTTGTGATGCCAATATTTTTAGCTTGCGAAATTGAAAACACCAACTACATGGATATGGCTATGTCTTTATCCAGACCTCATCCTAAATATCCCCATAAGGAAGTTGGCGTGAAATTAGGGGATGAACAATTTGCCAGAGACTGGAATTGGCAAGAAAGGGATATCTGGGCAGTAGTTGGAATCGGCATTGAACCAGGCTTAAGTGATGTTTTAGCCAAATATGCCGATGAAGAACTTTTCAGCAAAATTGATTCCATAACAGTTTTGGATGGATCAAACTTGGTTGTGGAAGGAGAATCTTTTGCCCCTTCATTTTCCATTTGGACCACAATCGAAGAGTGTCTAAATCCACCTTTGGTTTGGGAAGATGGCAAAGGTTGGTTCACCACTAAACCATTTTCTGAACCTGAAGTCTTTGATTTCCCAGAAGGAATAGGTCCTGTGGAATGTGTCAACGTTGAACACGAAGAAGTAGTTTTGATACCGCAAAAAATTGATGCCAAAAAAGTTAACTTTAAATACGGCCTTGGTAAAGAATTTATCTCAGTTTTAAAAACTATTAACAAACTTGGTCTTGATAAGAAAGAAAATGTTGACGTACAAGGTGTATCAGTTTCACCTCGTGATCTTTTAACCGCTTCTTTGCCAGATCCTGCAAAGTTGGGAGAAAGAATGAAAGGTAAAACTTGCGCAGGAGTTTTAGTGAAAGGTTTAGATAAACAAGGAAATCCTAAAGCTACATATCTATATCATGTGGTTGATAATGAATGGTCTATGAAAGAATATGGAGATCAAGCAGTTGTTTGGCAAACAGCATTTAATCCAGTTGTGGCAATGGAATTAATTCATGAAGGTGTTTGGAAACCACAAGGTGTTATGGGACCAGAATGGTTTAGCGCGAAACCATATTTAGACAAAGTTAATGAATATGGTGCTCCTTGGAAAATGAGAGAAGAAAAGATTTAGAAACAAATAAATAAAGGGCCCAAATAATTTGGGCCCTTTATTTATTTAAATTACTTATTGAGGAATCAAAGTTCCTGAAAATATTTGCCAAGCAAGTAAAGATTTTGCAACAAGACTTAGCACAATATAAGCTCTTTCACCTCTTAAATAATCACTCCATTTACCTTTTCCTCTATATTGCAAATATTGCACAAGTGCAAAAGAGTTAAAGAAAACAAAGAGTGAAACGATAATTCCATAAACAAATCCTGGAATTTGTACTTCAGTAGGTGCATTTGGTCCAATTACTAAAATTACAATTGCTAACCAAGGCACAATTCCTGCAATACATCCAAAGATAAATGGTAAGAAGTCTCCATCTTTTGGTTGAGTGTATTTTTCTTGTAACCATCCAAATAAAATCATGGAAGCATTTACTCCAAAAATTCCAAGAAGTGCCACAAAGTCTGAAATACCACTTACTTGAGCAATCAAAATAATCATCACCGAAGATGAAATGGAATATTCAACCCAACGAAAAATATTTTGATTCTTCTCTAAGCCTTTAATGTATTTAGGAAAACCTGCTCCACTTGCCACAATAAAATGCGCCAAAGCTGATAGTCCTAAAAACAGTGCAACGGTAAATCCAACTGGTGTGTTAAATAACACCACAGCATTTCCTGGAAGTTCTCCTGGAGGACCTGCTAAGTATGAAGCTGTTACTGGAATTGAAAAATCATTTGATAGTAGTAAAACTAAAAACATTTGCAGTAGGTGGAATACTCCAGCTACTAAATTAAAAGTTTTAAGTTTTGTTGCTTTTTGACTAGTAATTTTTGCCATTAAAAATCCTTTCTCCTACTTTTCAGGGTACCTCGAAAAATTCTGATTACTAGTCTTTTATTGATAATTTCTAATTAATTTCGAACTTTTGTGAGGGTTTTGGAATTATTGGTTTCCATTTAAGTTCAGATTCTAGTCTTTGAGCAAATATTACAGACGATTCCAGTTCACCGTGAACTATGAATACATGTTTAGGTGACTTACCTTTTTTAAACCATTGGATTAATTCAGATCCATCAGCATGAACTGAAAAACCTTCAACTTTAACAATTTCGGCTTTTACATCTACCATGCCACCATGCATTTTTATTTGTTCTGCACCTGTAACTAAAGCATGACCTCTCGTGCCAATTGCTTGATAACCAACTAATAAAACTGTATGTATTGGATTTGGCAACATATTTTTCAAGTGATGAACAACTCGACCTCCAGTTGCCATTCCTGAAGCCGAAACAATAATGCAAGAGTGAGCAGGATTATTTAACTTCATTGATTCTTCAACAGTTTTCATTTCCTTGATTGTTTGAGGATCAAATGGGTCTTGATTTTTATAATCTGCAATAAAAGACAATCTAATTTCTGTATCTGAGTTACTTACAGCATTTCGATAATGTTTCAGAGAACTAAGCGCCATCGGTGAATCAACATAAATAGGTACTCTTGGAATTAAATTTTGATCCATCAGTTCTCTTAACCTAATTAAAATTACTTCAGTTCTATCAACTGCAAATGCAGGAATTAATATAGAACCCCCACGGTTAATTGTTTTATTGATTGCATTTGTAAAATTTTCGATTGGACTTTCATGAACTCTTGCTCCATATGTAGATTCAGTTATCAAAGCTGAAATTTCAATATCTGGAATTGGATCGGGTGAAACTAGTATTGGATGTTGATTTCTTCCTAAATCGGCTGTGAATAATAAATTTTCTCCACCAATCTCAAGCAAGATAAAGGCAGCACCCAAGATATGACCTGCTGGATAAAAAGTTATAAATACATTTTTTAATATTTCAGTTTTGCTTCTAAATTTAATTGTTTTAAATTTAGATAAAGTTTTATTAACATCACTTTCATCATATAAAGGTTTCGGGGGATTGTGTTTGGAAAAGCCTTTTTTCAACGCATATTTTGCATCTTCCATTTGAATTCTTGCAGAATCATTTAAAATGACTTCTGCTAGTTTCAATGTGTTTTCTGTTGAGTAAATATTTTTATTAAATCCAGCTTTCACAAGTAATGGAACATACCCACAGTGATCAAGGTGAGCATGAGAAATAATTACAGCATCGATTGAGCTTGGATCAACTGGAAAAGGATCCCAATTTTTTAGCCTTAATTCTTTTAAACCTTGAAATAGTCCTGCTTCAACTAAAACTTTTTTATCTTCAAATTCGACCAAAAATCTAGAACCTGTGACTGTTTCTGCAGCACCTAAAAAAGTTATAGAGACCTTTGACATTATTGATTCAGCCTAGGGGATAAATTAATAATGTGAAACTTTCAACAAGGCAAATTAATTGGGCTCTTTTTGTAATTTCACTAATATCTTTGAGTTTGGGATTTTTAGTACCATTTCTGGGCTTTTTAAACTTGCAATCATTCATTTGGGCTTTAGGTGGTTTTGCTGGATTAATACCTGCCACCAAATGGGTAATTGATGAATTTAAAAATAAAAACATGGGTTCAGATATTTTGGCAGTTCTTGCTCTATTGGGCACAATTCTTACAAATGAAATGATGGCTGCAGCCATCATTTCATTAATGCTTGCAACAGGAAGAGTTTTAGAATCGTGGGCAGAAGGCCAAGCTGAAAGACAACTGCATTCATTGCTAGAAAGAATGCCAAGAGTTGCTCATATTTTGTTAGAAGATGGATCCTTAAAAACAATCAGTGCAGATGATGTAAAAGTTGGAGATTTATTGGTTGTTCGATCAGGAGAAATTGTTCCAGTTGATGGAATGCTAATTACTGATGCAACATTAGATGAATCTGCGTTAACAGGAGAATCTTTACCTGTAAGTAGACAAACAAATGACATGGTTTTATCAGGAGTTTTAAATGCTGGAAATAATTTTCAATATAAGGCATTACAAACACTGGATTTAAGTACCTATTCAGGAATTATTAGATTAGTTGAATCTGCTCAAGCAAAATCAGCACCTGGGGTTCGAATTGCAAATACTTGGGCATTGAGATTTGTGCCCATCGCTTTGACAATTGCAGGACTTGCTTGGGTTATAACGGGTGAAATTAGTAGAGCAATTGCAGTATTAGTTGCCGCAACGCCTTGTCCGTTAATTTTGGCCGTACCAATTGCAGTTGTGGCGGGCATGAGTAATGCTGCAAAAAATGGAGCAGTTATAAAAGGTGGTGCAGCACTTGAACAATTGGCAAGAGCTGAAGTTGTTTTGCTTGATAAAACTGGAACTCTAACTTACGGAGGTCCAGAAGTCGGAGAAATAAAAGCTAAACCAGGTACTCAAGATTTACAAGTTCTACAAATTGCGGCATCCCTTGATCAATATTCTCCACATGTAATTGCAAAAGCAATTGTAAATGCAGCCAAAGAGCGAAATTTAAATTTATTGCCAGTATCGAATGTTAAAGAAATTCATGGTGAAGGAATATTAGGTGAAGTTTCTGGTGTTGACACAAAAGTTGGCCAAATTATTGGCCAAACACCTGATTGGTGCAACGTAGTAACTCCTTTAAGAGTTGGAATTTATCAAAATAATGAATTAATTGGAGTACTTGGTTTAGATGATCCAATTAGAAGTGAATCTAAGCAAATGATTAAAGATTTAAGAAGCTCTGGTGTAAAGAAAATATTAATGGTCACAGGAGACAGATTAGAAACTGCAAAAAATGTCGGTTCAATTCTAGATCTAGATGAAATTCATGCATCACTTAAACCTGAAGACAAGATGAATATTGTTTTAAGTGAAATGAAACTGGCGAAAGGAACTGTCATAGCAGTTGGTGATGGGATAAATGATGCACCAGTTTTAGCTGCATCACATGTGGGAGTTGCCATGGGAGCAAGAGGAGCAACTGCGGCAAGTGAAGCTGCAGATGTAGTAATTGTTGATGACACGATTGATCGTTTAACTCGTGCTATTTCGATTTCGAAGTTTTCGAGAAATAAAGCTTTACAAGCTGCAGGTGTTGGTATGGGATTATCTTTTATTGCCATGCTTTTAGGGGCATTTGGAATATTTAATGCCTCACAAGGTGCTATTGCACAAGAATTTATTGATGTAATTGCAATTTTGTGGGCATTAACTGCACTTAGAAATATTACCGTTTAAATAATTAAGCCCCGCAAATTTTTGCGGGGCTTAATTAAGTTAGTCATTTTTAGATGTCGTAATACAAGTGGTATTCATAAGGAGTAGGTCTTAAACGAATTGGATCTACTTCTTTAGAACGTTTGTAATCAATCCAGGTATCAATCAAATCTGGAGTGAATACACCTCCTGCAGTTAGATAGTCTTTATCTTTTTCCAAAGCTTCCAAAACTTCGTGTAATGAACCTGGAACTTGTGGAACTGATTTTGCTTCATCTGGTGGTAATTCATACAGATCTTTATCAACAGGAGCTGGTGGTTCAATTCTGTTTTTGACACCATCAATTCCTGCCATCATCATGGCAGCAAATGCTAGATATGGATTACATGCAGGATCTGGAACTCTAAATTCAATACGTTTTGCTTTTGGATTTGATCCAGTAATTGGAATACGAATCGCAGCTGAACGATTTCTTTGAGAGTAAACCAAGTTAACTGGTGCTTCAAATCCTGGGACTAAACGGTGATATGAATTCACAGTTGGATTAGTAAATGCAAGCAAACTTGGTGCATGTTTTAACAATCCACCGATATACCAACGTGCAGTATCAGATAATCCTGCGTAACCTTTTTCGTCATAGAACAAAGGTTTGCCATCTTTCCAAAGTGATTGATGACAGTGCATACCTGAACCGTTGTCACCAAACATTGGTTTTGGCATAAATGTTGCAGAGTGACCATTTAGGAAAGCTACGTTTTTAACAATATATTTAAATAACATAACTTGGTCTGCAGCATTTAATAAAGTATTAAATTTGTAGTTGATTTCTGCTTGACCTGCAGTTCCTACTTCGTGATGTGCTCTTTCAACTTCAAATCCAACTTCAATCAAAGTTGAAGAAATTAGATCACGTAGATCTGCAAAATGATCTACTGGAGGAACTGGAAAGTATCCACCTTTAAATGGTGTTTTGTAACCAAGGTTTCCACCTTCTTCTTCACGACCGGTATTCCAAGCAGCTTCAATTGAATCGATTTTGAAAAATGATCCTTGAGGTTGATTGTCATATCTAACATCATCAAAAATGTAGAACTCAGCTTCTGGACCAAAATAAACAGTGTCAGCAATTCCTGAAGCTTTTAAATATGCTTCCGCTTTAGCAGCAACGTTTCTTGGATCTCTTGAATAAGGTTCGTTTGTGAATGGATCTCTAATTGAGAAATTCATTGCTAAAGTTTTTGCTTCACGGAATGGATCGATGAATGCAGTTGTTACATCTGGCACTAATTTCATGTCAGATTCATGAATTGCTTGGAAACCTCTAATGGAAGAACCATCAAACATTAATCCATCTTCAAAAACAGAATCATTAAATGCTTTTGCGGGAATGTTGAAATGTTGCATCACACCAGGTAAGTCCATAAAACGAACGTCAACGAATTCAACTTCGTTGTCTTTGATGTATTTGATCGCTTCGGAAGCGTTCTTGAACATCTTTTAACCTCCTGATTTATCTAACTTTTTTTACTCGACACCACTTTGTGCCAAAGATCTATGACCCTAAACATACCTAAGTCTCGTATCGTGAGGGTAACCCGTTTGTTTCAAGCATGTAACAAAATTTCACATAACCCTCACGATTAATAGCCAAATCGCTTAAAGATAGTTCCAGTAATAACCTTGAGGCTATGACTTTGCGAAGAATTGTGGCTTTAGCTATCGACTGGGCTGCATCAATTTTGGTAGCGCAAGTCATTCCTGGAGTTTCTGAATATGGTTCAAGATCTAATTCTTTAGCTACATTGGCAATCTTTACTTTTGAAGTGGTAATTCTTACTTGGCTTATGGGTGCTTCGTTTGGTCAAAAACTTGTGGGTTTACGAATTATTTCTATAGATGGCAAAAACGTAAAACTAATTCAAGCAATTGTCAGAACTTTTTTTATTATCTTGGTATTTCCTCCACTATTGGCAGATAAAGAAAATAGAGGATTACACGATAAAATTGCTAGGACACGCTTACTTGATTTAAAAAAACATAATTAATAAATGTAGGGTTTAAATATGAAAAAATTAGTTGTAGCTATCTCTGCTTTATTTGCTGTATCTTGCGGTGGAACTTCTGAGCAACCTAGTGCTTCAAACACTAGTGAAACTTCTCCATCAAGTAATTGGACTATTACAGACATTCAAGAAACTGGGATTGAAGGTGTTTCACCAGAATTAATCCAAGACAGTAATGGAGAATTTTTACTTTTAGCAACAAATACTTCCAATAAACGCGCACACAAATCTCAAGACGGAATAAATTTTTCTCAAATTGATATGAATGTTCCAATTGGATCTGATTATTCATTAATTCAAAAAAGTGATGGAACTTGGTTGCTTTATTTTGTAGGAATGAATATGCAAAATGTAAATCCAAATAATCAAAATCAACCAAATATGCCTACTCAACCTGGAAATCCTGCACAACCTGGACAACCAAATCAACCTGAAGGAATGCAACCTGTTGAACCAGCTGCACAAATGAATTCTCAAGTTGGTGGAAAAATTGTCTATGTATCGACTTCAAAAGATTTAATTACATTTACTGATCCAGTCGAAACTGGCATTTTCCAGCCTGGAGAAACAAGAGCATGGGGAGTTCCCGATACTTATTTCACACCTGAAGGAAAAATTCAAATGATGTGGGTTGATCAAATTGAGGGAGAAAGATTTGAAGTTTTGAAAACCGCAGACTCAATTGATGGTATTACATTTACAGAAAATGAAGGTTACATTATTAAAGATGGTTATGTTGATCCGTATATGTTACAAGTTGAAAAAGATTATTGGATTTTGATTTTATCTACAACACCAGATCCAAGCAGATTGCCACAAAGACTTTATATGGCAACTTCTACTGATGGTAAAGATTGGAATATTGATAAGGAACCAATCTTGTTTGATGAGCAAATTAATTACCTAGATCCTGCAGCTGTAAAAATTGGGGAAAACCAATGGAGACTTATTATTACCACTGTAGAAAAAGATAAAGCTATGACTGGACCTTACAAATATTTAAGTTCAGTTTTAACTAAAAATTAAATTAATTATCTTCTAGGAATTCTCATACCTTTAGGCATGGCACCTTTTGGAATTGGAAGAGCACTTGCTCCACTTGCCCCAAATCTGTTTCTTAATTCTCTAGTTTCAGCAGGTGAAATCTTTTTACCCATTTTCATTATTGTTTTATTCAAATTTTTATAAGGAACTAAACCTTCACCAGTTCCTGAAATTAAAGTAAACACTGGAATTTCTCCAGCTATTCTTTTTGCTTTTACTTTTTCACTATCTAAAAGTTGTGCAACTCTTGAAGGAGAGCCTTCTCCAACTAAAACTACTCCAACTGGGCCAATAACTCTGTGCACTAAATCTTGATTTCTAGTAACTGCAACTGCAGGGGTTACAAACCAACCTTTTCTTAAAGTGTTTAAAACAGCAGCTGCTGCGCCAGGTTGTCCTTCAATTCTTGCATAAGCTGCTTTTTCGGCACGTTTACCAAAAATATAAACAGTTACTAATAAACCTGTTGAAACACCGAGTGAAATTGTGATTAATCTGGAAAATGTTGTACTGAAAACAAATTGTGCAATAAGAATTATTGGAAGTGTTGTTCCAAAAAAAGCGAAAAGTAAAATTAAGGGAAGAGCTTTATCAGTTTTTCTCGTTATTGAATAAGTTTGTCCAATTTGCTTTAAAGTTTTAAATCTTTCTTTTTTTACCTTTGGTTCTTTATTGGCCACTTATAACTTCTTTCTGTTTAGCTAAAGCTTCTCTGTAAAGTCTTCCTGCACGATATGAAGATCTGACCAAAGGCCCAGACATAACACCTTTGAATCCAATACTTCTTGCAAGATCTCCTAATTCTATAAATTCTTCAGGTTTTACCCATCTTGATATTGGGTGATGAAGGCTAGAAGGTCTTAAATATTGAGTAATTGTGATTAAGTCACAACCTGCACTAACCAAATCATTTAAAGCGGTTTCAATTTCTTCTCTTTCTTCACCCATTCCAAGAATCAAATTAGATTTTGTAATCATTCCAGCACTCTTTGCTTGAGTAATTACGTTCAATGATTTTTCATAACTAAAAGCAGGTCTAATTCTTTTAAAAATTCTTGGAACAGTTTCTAAGTTATGGGCAAAGACTTCAGGTTTGGCATCAAATACTTGTTGAAGTAATTCTTTTTTACCACTGAAATCAGGAGTTAGTATTTCTACTCCACATTCAGGATTGTGATTATGAATTGCTCTAACTGTTTCTGAATAAAGCCATGCGCCTTCATCAGCTAAATCATCTCTGGTAACACCTGTGACTGTTGCATATTTAAGACCCATGGTTTTTACACTTAAGGCAACTTTTTCTGGTTCTTTAATATCAAGTGGGTCTGGTTTACCAGAATCAATCAAACAAAAATCACATCTTCTAGTGCAAGCAGAGCCACCAATTAAAAATGTTGCTTCACGATCTTCCCAACATTCAAATATGTTTGGACAACCTGCTTCTTGGCAAACTGTATGAAGTCCTTCTTTTTTAACCATTTCCCTAATACGGGTGTACTCAGGTCCTGTTTTTAATTTTGTTCTGATCCATTCAGGTTTTTTCTCAATAGGCACTTCAGCATTTCGTGCTTCAATTCTTAATAGTTTTTTACCGTCTTGATTAAGCCCAGTTACTAATTCAGTTGTCATGACACTTCTACTTTAGGACGTTTTGAGATTTTCAGCATTAAGGCACCTTCATTTACCTCTTGCTCAATTAGCGGAATGACTTCTTCCACTGTGACATCTCTTCCTAATTCAAGACTTAATGTTGTGACATCGGCATCTCCAATGCCGCAAGGGACAATTTTTCTAAAAGGATCTAGTGAATTATTGCAATTAAGAGCAAAACCATGCATGGTTGCTTTCTTAGCGACTCTTATCCCAATGGCCGCTATTTTTTTATCAGGTTTTCCTTTAACCCAAACACCACTTCTTCCATCAATTTGGAAAGTTTCTAAACCTAGCTTTTTACAAACATTAATAATTAATAGTTCTAAACGTCTTACATGAGCAACAACATCAACTGGATCATCTAATTTCATTATGGGATAGCAAACTATTTGTCCTTTTCCATGCCACGTAATTCGACCACCTCTATCAATATCTATAACAAGGGAGGAATCAAAAGGTCTATCTTCAGGTTTAGTTGATCGACCAGCGGTATAAACACTTTGGTGTTCCAATAAAGCAATAACATTCTTGTGATTTTGTTCAACAACTAATGAATGAATTTCTCTTTGTTTTTGCCAAGCTATTTGAAAGTCGACTTCTGAGCCCCAGTGCTGAATTAGAAACTCTTGATTTTGCATATGTTTATCGTAATTCTTATCTCATAGGATGCGCATTTTAAGAGCCCGGTTAGACTATATAAATAGTGATTTCTGAGAGCTATTTGTTTTAAATGCCTTATTAATCAAAAATGCTTAAATCCTCAAAGGGGAGTTTTAATTGAGTCCTGTTGCTAAACATAGCCGTAAATCTATAAATAAAAGGAAAAAATATAAAGAAATTGAAAAAGTAACTGGGACTAGAAAGTTTTCTGCTTTAGCAATATTCGTGGTATTTATTTGGCTAGGTCTATCTGGTGTAGCAGGTCCAATATTTGGAAAGTTATCTGAAGTTCAAGAAAATGATAATTCTGCATTCTTACCTTCCAGTGCTGAATCATCAAAAGTTAGTGAAGAAATTCTTAAGTTCACCGCTTCTGATTCTCTTCCTGCTTTAGTTGTAGTTACAGGGGATTTAAATTCAACAAACTTAAAGAAAGCTAATGAATTTCTAGCAAGTATTCCAAAAATTGAAGTAGAAGACAGTGAAGGAAGAGATGTTCAAA
>JBEAYY010000049.1:0-2501 GCA_041170365.1 Actinomycetota bacterium | reverse complement strand
TAAATTCATGAGATGCATCTCCACCAATTGGTCCTGAGCTTGCTCGAAGAGGTAATGCTTTTAATTCTAATCTAGTAAATGTTCTAAGGTATGCATAAAACATTTTATTATAAGATTTGATCGCATCTTCTTTCGTAAGATCAAAAGAATAAGAATCTTTCATTAAAAATTCTCTGCAACGCATCACTCCAAATCTTGGTCTAATTTCATCTCTAAATTTCCATTGAATATGATAAAGAATTAATGGTAATGATTTATAAGATTTAACGTTATCTCTAAAAATTTCAGTAACTAGCTCTTCATTCGTTGGCCCGTATAACAATTCTCTATCACCACGGTCTTTAATTCTAAGCATTTCTTGTCCATAATCATTGTATCTGCCGCTTTCTTTCCAAATATCTGCGGATTGAATAGTTGGCATTAGCATTTCTTGAGCACCAACATTGTTCTGTTCTTCTCTAACAACCTGCTCAATCTTTTTTAAAACTTTTAAACCTAAAGGTAGCCACGAATAAATGCCCGCGGCACTCTGTCTGATCATTCCAGCTTTTAGCATTATTTGGTGAGATTTTAATTTAGCATCAGCTGAGACTTCTCTGAGAACGGGGAAAAATAACTTTGAAATCAGCATTAAAATAATATTTTTCTAATATTAAACAAATCTAATTGGTCTATGACTAATATTAAAGAAAAAATAACTGTTGCTATAACTGTGGTTATTAAAATCTTTTTTTTTATTCTAGATTCAACTGGAGCTCCAGGATCTGTGCCTTTTTGATAATCAGGAGAATCAATTTGGTTGGTAATTCCGAAAGGTAACACCATAAAAAATATGATCATCCACAGATTTACATAAATGATAATGCCACCTGTAATCGACATAAACTAAAACCTAACTAAATTAATATTTACTAAAGGTTTTTTTCCAGATTTATCGTTGATTAATTTTCTACAATTACCTTTTAAAGTGTCGATTAAATTTTTTTCTTGTTTTGAATTATTTAAGTTAAAATTTTTACAAGTATCCATTACTACATCTTCTAAATCATATTCAATTTCACTTTCATCTTCTTGAATTAAAGGAATTCCTTTTAAAGTAATGATTGGATTATTTTTTATCTGGCCATTTTTTGAAATTAAAACTGTAATCTCCATATATCCATTGGCTGCCATATTTCTTCTCTCTTTTAAAACATGAGAGTCATTATCAATTAAAACTTTACCATCTAAGTAAACTCTGCCCCATGTCACTTTATCAACTACTTGAGGCTCACCCGGCGCAAGTCTTATAATCTCACCATTGCTTACTTTAACTGGAAACTTAACGCCCATTTCCTTTGCAAAATTAATATGCTCGGCCATATGTCTTTGTTCACCATGAACAGGAATTACTATTTTTGGCTTAACCCAAGAATACATTTTTTTAAGATCTTCACGTGCTGGATGTCCAGAGACATGGATCATAGAATTTTCTTCAGATAAAACATTGATTTCACTTTTGGAAAAGTCATTAAAAATTTTGTATAATCTTTTTTCATTTCCAGGGATAATTCGTGATGAAAAAATAACATTATCGTCTTTTTCAAGGTGAAGATCTGGATGAGTGCCATTTGCAATTCTTGCTAATGCTGCTCTTTGTTCACCCTGAGAACCTGTGCAAAGAAATACTATTTTATTCTTTGGTATCTTTTTTGCATCTCTAACATCAATTGGAACTTTAATGTCTTGTAAATAATTACACTGTCTCGCTAATTGATAAATTCTATTCATTGATCGACCAACTAAACAAACTTGTCTGCCGATCTTTTCTGCAACTTTAAAAACCGTTTCCATTCTTGCAACGTTCGATGCAAAGGATGTGATAACAATCCGATTTTTCATCTTCTCTAAAACAGTTAAAAGTCCTGTTCTTACTAAGCTTTCTGAGCCTGATGATCCAAGATTAAAAATGTTAGTGGAGTCGCAAACCATTGCGAGTACACCTTTTTTTCCAAGCTCTGTTAATTTCTTAACGTCAGTTTTTTCACCAATTAATGGATCATCATCAATTTTCCAATCTGCCGTATGCAGAACAACACCCTCAGGTGTTGTAATTGCAAGTCCGTTTGGCTCTAAAATAGAATGAGTAAGTGTAACGTAATCAATATCAAAGGCTCCAAGTTTTACGTTGCCACCTAATTTAACAATTTTTAAATGACTGCCGATATTAATTTTTAATTCTTTAAATTTTTCTCTAACAATTGCTGCTGTAAATGGAGTTGCATAAATTGGGCATTCTAACATAGGCCATAGATGCGCAATTGCTCCAACATGATCTTCGTGTGCATGCGTTAAAACAATTCCAAGTAAATTTTCTTTCTGATTTGCAATAAATTCTGGGTTTGGCAGGATGACTTCAATACCTGGAATATTATCATCAGAAAAAGTAACTCCAATATCAACGACAATCCATTTGTATTCACCTGGCTTACCATAGCCAAATAAATTCAAATTCATTCCAA
>JBEAYY010000048.1:0-5473 GCA_041170365.1 Actinomycetota bacterium | reverse complement strand
TCGGAATTACTGGATTTGTAATTGGATCTACTCCATTATTTTTAATCGCCACAGCGTTTGCTCTTGCTGCAGCATTTTTAAATTCAGTGTTTAATTTTTGTTTAGGATGCGAAATGTATCTTTTACTAGTAAAGGCTAGACTAATCAGATGAACCAATTAGCTAAAGATTATTCAGATTTAGGAAATGAATTTGTTAATTTTGTTAAATCCAAAAACGATACAGAACTAAGTAAACCCGGACCAGAAAATGAATGGTCTGCTGCTTTTGCAATTCATCATTTAGCAGATTTTGAAATCCATTTTGCAGCCAGATTTTTAAGAATTATTACTGAAGAAAATCCTGAAATCCAGTCTTACGATGAATCCTTATATGTGGACAAAACGAACTATGCAACAAGAAATGTAAGAACTTCAATCCAAACAATTGATTCGACAAGAAAACAACTTGGTGAAATATTAAGTGGATTAAGTGATAAAGTCTTCGATCGACCAGTTAGGCATGCTGAAAAAGGTCAAATTAAATTATCCGACTTAGTTGGTTATTGCAATAACCACATTAAGAATCATCTAGACCAAGTAAAAAGTACTCTTTAAGTAAATAATTTTATTGCTAAGTTCTTAGCTTCGATAGCATTCTTAGTTTTCAAAACTTCTTGAGCAACTGTTTGGCATTTAGCCAAATCTTGTGTGGCAATAAAAGATTTAACTTCTGCAATAGAATTTGAAGCCATAGATAATGAATTAACCCCAAGTCCAACTAAAACTGCAGCTAGTAAAGGATCAGCGGCTGCTTCACCACAAACTCCTAAAGGTTTATTTTGTGCATTTCTTCCCACTATTTGAATAATTCTTAAAACGGCAGGATGCCAAGAATTTGTTAAATCACTTAACCTTGAGTCAAGTCGATCTGCAGCCATTACATATTGGGTTAGATCATTTGTTCCAAAACTTGCAAAATCAACAATTTCTAATATTTGATCAGAAACTAAAGCTGCTGATGGAGTTTCAATCATTACCCCAACTTTTTTAATGCCATATTGTCTTGCCAAATTAGAAAATTCCAGTGCTTCATCTGCTGTATCAATCATTGGTGCCATCACCCAAACATCACATTTGGCAGCTTCTTGGGCTAATGAAATCGCTTTTATTTGATCTTTAATTATTTCTGGAAATTCTCTAATTAATCTCCAACCTCTAACACCTAAAGCAGGATTTTCTTCCTTTTCGCTATTTAAGAATGGAACTGGTTTATCGCTTCCTGCATCTAGAGTTCTAATAATTACTTTTTTGCCTTCAAAAATTTCAAAGATTTGTGAATAAATTTTTACCTGATCACTTATATTAGGAGCACTTAACTGATTTAAATACAATAACTCTGTTCGAAATAAACCTATTCCTTCTGCGTCATTATAAATAGCTTTCTTGGCATCTTCTGCATTTCCACAATTGGCAAGTAAATTAATTGAAGTACCGTCTTTTAATTTTCCAGGTCCGCTAACGGATTTAAACTTGGATTTAAAGTCATTTTCTTTAGTCAATTCTAAATTGATTTGATTTTCATCAGGATTTTGAATCAACTCTCCACTTCTACCATTTATTAAAACGACTTCACCATTTTTAATTTCATCGATATTTGCACAGCCCACAATTGCCGGTATTCCTAAATTTCTAGCCACAATAGCCGTGTGACTTGTTGGACCACCTTTTGCAACTACTAAACCTTTCACAAATTCTAAATTCATTGACGCAGTATCTGCTGGAGATAAGTCATCGGCAATAACAATTGAGTTAGAAGTTATTTGTAAATCATATTCTTCAATTCCAAAAAGATTATTCAAAGTGAGTTTTTTTATTTCATCGATATCCGATACTCTTTCTGCAAAGTAATCTCCAAGAGATAAAAGATTTCTTTTAAAATCTTCTAGAGTTTCATCTAAAATATGTCTTGCGCTTTTTTTTGAAGCCCCCATCGATTCTTTTATTTTTTCCAATAAATCTGGATCTCTTGCCATTAAACTTTGAGCCTCTAATACTTCTTTGGCAACTTTCAATTCAATTTTCTGAGCTTTATCTTCAAGATACTTAGCACTTTTATTAAGTGCTTCTTCTATGTCTTGCCAACTTACTTCTAAATCTAAATCGTGAGATTTAGATTCAATTTTGAATGCAGGCGCACTTGCAACACCTGGGCAAACACCTATTCCTGAGAATTTTCTACTCATCAAGTGCCGTAGTTATGAGTTTAATTAATTCATCCATTAAAGATTGAGTGTCATCTTCTTCAATCGAGATTTCAATTTCTTCTCCTTGTTTTAAACCCAAGGAAAGTACTGAAAGCATACTTGCTGCATTAACACTTTTTTGCCCAACTCTTGAAATAAGTACCTTTTTACCTGAAGCACTAACTGCTTTAACAAGCATTGCAGCAGGTCGAGCGTGTAAACCTACTTCATGAGCTATTTTTGCAGTTTGTTTTAACATGAATGCCTAGTCGTTTGGATTCACAACTACTTTAATAGCTTCGCCGCTTAGAACTGCTTCGATTGCTTTATTAACTTGAGCAAGAGGCAATTTGTGAGTGATTAATTTCTTAACCGCGACTTTTCCAGATGAAATCATTTCCAAAGCCATTTTATTTTGCTGAGGGCTTGAGCCATTTGCGCCAACTAAAAATAATTCTTTATAGTGAACTAAATTTGAGTCGCAATTAATAAATGGTTTATCTTTTGGCAATCCCCCAAAAAAACTAATTCTTCCACCAGGAGCAACCAAAGAAATTGCTTGTTCTTGCGCTTGTCCTGAAGGTGCTGCTGTGATCACAACTGTTGGACCAATTCCCTCTGTAAACTCAAGTGATTTTTTTACAACATCTTCTTTTGACATGTCAATTACTTCATCAGGCTTAACAACATCTGCTGAAAGTTTTAAGCGCCCTGGATTGATATCTGCTAAAAATACTTTTTTAGCCCCAAAAGCTCTTGCGACTTGAACATGCAAACATCCAATTGGACCTGCACCCATTACTAAAACAACATCTCCATCAGCAACATTTACTAATTGTTGGGCATTAATTGCACATGCTAAAGGTTCAGTTACGGCTGCTTCATCAAATGAAACATTGTCGGGAATTTTGTTAACACCATCTACCACAACAACTTCTCTTGGAATAATCATGTATTGAGCAAATCCACCTGGGAATTGATATCCCATTGATAATTGGTTTCTGCAAATTGTCATTTTTCCTTGATTACAAGTCCAACAATCACCACATGGAATAGCAGCTATAACTTGAACTCGATCACCAACTTTTGTTTTTGTAATATTTTTACCAATTTCTGTGACTTGCCCTGCAATTTCATGACCAATAATTTGTGGTGGGGTAAGTCTTGGATGCCCATGATTAAATATTTTGGCATCTGTTCCGCAGGTAGCGCAGGCAAAAACTTTGATTAAAATTTCATCATCTTTAATTTTTGGTAATTCAAAATCAATTACGGATAAATCCTGAGGTCCTTTAAACATTGCAGCCTTCATTTATTCATCCTCACTTTTAGTCAATATTTCAATTATTTCATTCTTGTCATTAGTGCTAAGTAAATTATCTATGGCATTTGGTTTGAGTAATGCCTGGGCTAGGTTTCCTAGTATTTGTATGTGCTCGTCATTTTTTGAAGCAATCCCACAACAAATTCTTACCGGTCCGTCTCCCCAATTAATTTCGTCTTTAAATCTTAAAAAAACTATTTGATCAAAATTAACTACACTTCGTGATTGATTTGTGCCATGTGGAATAGCGACAAATGATCCAACGTAAGAAGAAATAATTTGTTCTCTTTCGTGCATAGCTTTCTTATATTCTGGTAAAACCGCTTTAAGTTCTATTAATTTATCTGCACACAGAGAAACAGCCTCTTCTTTAGAAGAGGCTGTTGCGTCTAGATCAATTCCAGCAACGCTAATTACTTGATTAGTCATCGCTGATGTTTCTATTGTTTTCCAAATCGTCAGCCAATCTAGCCAAAATTGGATCACCTAAAAACATGTCGAAAGGAATCACAACGCGCCCATTCGCTGCCGACTTGGCGCGTTGTGATAATCCTCTATGACAGACAATCAGATCTGCATCACTTTCTGGTAATTGATTTACCGGACAGTGAGTGACTTTGACACCGAGTTTTTTTAATTGTCTAGCCAACATGTTTGCAAGCATCACACTTGAACCCATACCAGCTTCACAACCAACAACTATGTGTTTAACATCGCCACCTGAGATCTGTGCCATTTATTTAACGACCTTTATTAGCGCGTGATTTTGCTTGTGCTGCTTCAAAGTCGCCATCGCCACTTCTGTCGGATTTGAGTAATACCCAACCAACTCCGAAAGATACAGCTGCAGATGCTGCGATTGCTAACAACACTGTTAAGTGTCCACCTGGAGGTGTCACCAACATGTAAGCAAAAATTGAACCTGGTGAAGGTGTTGCTGTTAAACCGTTAGAGAAAATCATGTTAACGGCGATACCAGTTGCTCCACCTGCAATTGCAGCAAGAATCATTCTTGGTTTCATCAAAATATATGGGAAATATATTTCATGAATTCCACCAAAGAAGTGAATAATAATTGCACCTGGTGCTGAACCTCTTAAAATTTTTGGTCCGGCTAGCCAGAATGCAAGCAATATTCCAAGACCTGGTCCTGGGTTTGTTTCAAGCATGAAAAGAATTGATTTTCCAGTTTCTTTTGCTTGAGCAACACCAATTGGTCCTAAAATACCGTGGTTAATTGCATTGTTTAAGAAGAGTACTTTTGCTGGTTCGATAACAATTGCTGCTAATGGAAGCAAACTGTTTTCGTAGAGCACTTTAAATACTCCGCCAAAGAAATTACTAATTGCGGAAACAATTGGTCCAATTCCTAAGAAACCAACCATTGCCAAAACAAGACCTGCGATACCGAGTGTGAAGTTACTGATCAACATTTCGAATCCAGGACGTACCTTTGGATCTACTACTTCGTCAATTTTCTTCAAGACCCATGCCGCTAAAGGTCCCATAACCATTGCACCAAGGAACATTGGAATATCGGTTCCAACAATTACACCCACTGTTGCAACAGCACCAATTACTGAACCTCTTTGACCATGCACCAAACGTCCACCAGTTAAACCGATCAAGATTGGAAGCAAGTTCACAATCATTGGACCGACCATCTTGGCGAAGTTTTCGTTTGGAATCCATCCGGTTGGGATGAATAGGGCTGTTAGAAGTCCCCACGCAATGAATGCTCCAATGTTTGGAATAACCATTGCTGCCAAATTGCCTCCAAGTTTTTGAAGGCTTGCCTTCCAACCGGTGTGACCAGTTGCTGGGCTTGTGTAGCTGGACATTAGTTTTTGTCCTCCCTATGCGACATGAGTACTTTCATATTCATGTCGTTTATTCTTTAACGACTCTCGTTAAAGAAATCTTTTT
>JBEAYY010000047.1:0-27600 GCA_041170365.1 Actinomycetota bacterium | reverse complement strand
GTAACAGTTCCTGCTACTCCTACTACTGTTTTTGCTTTTGCCCAATCAACTTTTTCTTTAGCTTTTGCTAATTCTTTTCTGACATCACTTCTAATTGCTTCTTCTTGTTCTTTGGTTGGATTTCCACCTGGAGTATGGCGTTCTGTCATTCGAACACATCCCACATTCATGGAATATGCTCCTTCAATTTCTCTATCTCCTATTACTAATTCAGTGGATCCCCCACCTAAATCAATAATTAAAAATGGTGCAGGATGTTTACTTCTCAGAGATTTAGTTGCCCCATCAAAAGATAATTTTGCTTCTAGAGTTCCAGGAATAACTTCTGGCACAACTCTTAAGCGATCTATGACTCCTTTTATAAACATTGCTTTATTTAAAGCATCTCTTGTAGCAGATGTTGCCACAAATTTTAAATGTTCTACTTTATGTTTTGTTAATATCTCTTCGTATTCATCTATTGCTTTAAAAGTTCTTTCTAGCGCACGTGGTGAAAAAGCTTTTGTTTTATCTACACCTTCGCCAAGTCTGACTATTCGCATTTCTCGAACTACATCATGATCTATATTTTTTTCTTTATCAATATCTGTAATTAATAAACGAATTGAATTAGTACCACAATCTATTGCTGCAACTCGTTTCATGATTTATCCTCGATGCAAGATTTTTTATACCAATTACCTAATCTTTCCAAAGCATCATCTCCAACAGGATTTATCCCTTTACCTACAGCTAGAGAATGAGCAACTAAGGCATGCAAACATTTAACTCGATTAGGCATTCCTCCTGCAGAAATTTCTTTTATTTCTTCATTGCTGCCGTATTTATTTCTTCTATTTAAATAATCAAGATGAGCCAATTTATATTTATCTGCAAAATCGCTATCGGTTTTTAACCTTTCTTCATACTCTTTCATCAGACCTGATGCTTCCAAAGTTCCAATTAAGGAATTTAGCGTTGCACAAGTTAAGTAGAAATGGGTTGGAAAAGGCTTCCCATCTTCTAATTCTGGCTTAGTAGAAACCACACTGGGATTGCCACAATCGCATCGTTTACTTACTTCAATTAAACCTCTAGGAGTTCTATTTAATTGAAGAGTTATGGCATCTATATCTTTTTGTGCCACACTCATTTAGGAGCATTCGGTCTAATAATTAATTTTTCATTTGCGTCATATTTTTTTATTCCAGTATCAGCTTCTAACCAAGAATCATAAAGATTTAAATACCAAGGTTGTGGGGGAATTGATTCCCCAGACCATGCAGAAACACTGGGAGCAGTTGTTACTGGTTGTGGATTTCCATCTAAACCAATCACACTAAAAACTATTTCTCCTGGTAAAACATAGTGAAGTCTTGCTCTTGCTTGAGCAGCTACAAAGTTTGGATCTTGCCATTTAGCTTGTACATCTTTAAGCATTTGAACTTGTTTTTCACTTTGAGCAACTTGTATTTTTAATGCTTCAATTCTTGCTCTTTGTGCAACTAAATCTCTAATTGGAGATGCCAGCATCAAAATTAGAATTATTACAGCAGATAAAAGAACCACGAGTCTTCCATTAATGGAAGGTCTTTGAATACGTGGTTGTTTCATACCTTCTAATTAACTATGTTTAAAGCGCGGAAATGCGGAACGACCCGCATAAACTGCAGAAGTTCCTAATTCATCTTCAATTCTTAATAGTTGGTTGTACTTAGCAACTCTTTCGCCTCTTGCCGGTGCTCCAGTTTTAATTTGACCACCTTCTGTAGCAACTGCTAAATCTGAAATCGTTGTATCTTCAGTTTCTCCAGATCTATGGCTCATCATGGTTGCGTATTTATTTGTTTGAGCAAGTCTTACCGCATCAAGAGTTTCAGTTAAAGAACCAATTTGATTAACTTTTACTAACAATGCATTAGCAGTGTTTTCATTTATTCCTCGTTGTAATCTTGTTGGATTTGTTACGAACAAATCATCACCAACAAGTTGCACTTGGTTTCCGATTACATCTGTTAAATGTTTCCAACCAGCCCAGTCTTCTTCACTCATTCCATCTTCAATTGAAACAAGTGGATAATCTTTGACAAGACTTGCATAGTATGACGCCATCCATTCTGAAGTTCTGGATTCTCCTTCAAATGAATATTTTCCATCTTTGAAAAATTCTGTAGCTGCAACATCTAGTGCTAAAGCAATTTCTTCTCCAGCTTTAAATCCTGCTTTTTGAATTGCTTCTAAAATTAAATCAAGAGCTGCTCTGTTGTTTGGTAATTGTGGAGCAAAACCACCTTCATCACCTAAACCGGTAGCAAGTTTTTTACTCTTTAATACAGATTTCAATGCATGATAAACCTCGGTACCACTTCTTAAAGCATCTGAAAAAGAATTAAAACCAATTGGCGCGATCATGAATTCTTGAATTTCAACATCGGTATCAGCGTGTGCTCCACCATTTAAAATATTCATCATTGGCACTGGCAAAGTTTTAGCATCTTTATTTAAATATCTCCACAATGAAACTTTGTCTCTTTGGGCTGCTGCTCTTGCAACTGCTAAAGAAACTCCCAAAATTGCATTAGCCCCAAGTTTTGATTTTGTTGGTGTTCCATCTAAGTCGAGCATTATTTTGTCGATTGCTCTTTGATCCTTTGGATCTTTGCCATTTAATGCAGGATTAATAATGTCTTTTACTGCAGCAACTGCTTTTAAAACACCTTTACCTAAATATCTTTTATCACCATCACGTAATTCATGAGCTTCAAATGCTCCAGTTGAGGCACCAGATGGAACTGCTGCGCGAGAGTGTGTGCCATCAGTTAAAACTATTTCTACTTCTACTGTTGGATTTCCACGAGAATCAAGAATTTCTCTAGCAAAAACTAAATCGATTACAGACACTATCTCTCCCATATTTTTGTGATTTTTCAGTCCCAATCCTATCTTTCAACTGGTCAAGTCTTTAAAAGTGTGTAAATCTATAAGCATGCTTGCACCCGAATTAACCTTTGGTGAACCAAATACAAATTCAAATGATCAAGGATATTTTGGTCCAGGAACAATTACATGGAAAATTCATGCCGATGTTATGGCTGTAATTGGTGGAGTAAGAGCATTATTTTTACAAGCTTTAGAACCAAAAGCATTTGGTGGTGTACAAGCTCATTCTCGCTACAGAGAAGAACCTTTTGGCAGATTATTAAGAACAGCTGAATATATCGGAGTAATTTCTTTTGGCACAAGAGAAGAAGCAGATAGAGCTGCTGCCAAAGTTAGAGCAATGCATAGAGCATTAAATCTTGATAAACCAGAACTTCTTTTATGGGTACACAATGGTTTTACTGATTCTTTACTAAATATTGCTTTGCGTTCAGGAATGAAATTAAGTCAAGAAGATCAAGATAAATATGTTGAGGAACAATTAATTGCAGCTAAATTAATTGGATTAGATCCAGAAATTTGTCCAAAAACAGTTCAAGAATTAAAGCAGTATTACCAAGATAAAAGAAGTTATTTAGTTGCAGATAAAAAGGTAAGAGAAGCAGCACGCTTTATTTTCCTGCCACCAATGCATGGTTTCTTTAGGTACTTAACTCCTTCCCAATTTATGTGGGCAATCGTGGCAAGTTTGTCATTTGCATCTTTACCAAGATGGGTTAGAAAAATGTATGGAGATTCTTGGCGAGGTTCAACTTTGGCAGGTCCTTGGTTTGTTGATTACACAACTAATTTGACCTTACAAATTATTAGAAGAGTGTTACTTAAACTTCCTGATAAAGCTAAAAAGGGACCGCACGTAACAGCTGCTCAAATTAGATTAAAGCAAGAAATTAAATTAACTTTCTAATTCTTTTCGATAATTAGTAATGGCTTTTCTTAATGCAGTTTCAGCATCAATTCCTTTTTCATGGCATAAAGATACAAAAGACAACAAAAATTGGCCTACTTTTTCTTCATTATTTATTTCATTTTCTAATTGTTTTACTGAATCAATAATTTCTACTTTTTTTAAATCTTTTTCAAAGTTTTCAACTCTGGTAATTAATTTTTCTGCATGCATTAACGCAGGTAAAGCTTTAGGTAAACCTTGGGTAGCAGTGGTTCTGTTTTTTTCTTTCTTTTTTATAACTTCCCAATTATCTTTAACATCTTTTGAAGTTAAATTTGAATCACTTTCAAAAACATGAGGATGTCTTTTAATTAATTTATTTTTAATAATTTCTGCAACATCATCAATATTGAATGGATCTGTCTTATGTTCTTGGCCTATTTTTGAATGAAATACGACTTGTAATAAAACATCGCCTAATTCTTCTTTTATTGCTTCTCTATTGTTTTCATCAACAGCTTCTGCAAATTCATAAGATTCTTCAATTAGATATTCAATTAAAGATTCGTGAGTTTGCTCTAAATCCCAAGGACAACCATCACTGGAGCGAAGAATGTCCATCAATTCAACTAAGCCAGCCACACCAGTTTTCGTTGGTGGATTTTGATTAGGCATTAATTAGCGCCCTGGCGCAACATCTTCAGGTAAGCCAAAAGCTGGTTCACTAAATTCATTTGCAGGTGGAGCAATTGAACCTTCTTCCGGGATCCATTTACCAAATCTTGGATTTATTTTTACGTTGTTTGCTCCAGCTTTAAGAATTACGTATTCTTCACCTTTAAATCTTTGATTATCAATAGTGCTATCCGGTGCTAAAACTTTGCCTATTGCATCTAGTGCTCTATTTTGACTTAAAACTTCTTTAATTAATATTGGTGGCACATTTCTAGATCCTGCAAAAACTGCTAAAGCATCTGATCCACCGGTTTGTTTTTCTAAAGCATCATAATCTTTTGCAACTAAACTTTGATCAACAATTGCTCCAGTTTCTGTAACTGCTTGAGAAATAATTTGTCCAATAATTAACCGTGCTAAAACTCCACGGCTTTGTGAAGTGCCTTGATCATTATTTTCAATTGGCACTACTTTTCTTAAATCATTTAAGTAATAACTTAATTCTTCTTCAGTGATTCGATAATCGCCAACATAGGCGGCTGTTCCTGGATTTTGTTGACCACAAGCAATAAGAATGGTTGAAAAAATAATTAAAAGTGAAGTATTTAATATCTTCTTCAAAGTTATCCTTTCAATTCATCTTCAAATAGATCATTAATTAAGTTTGTAACCCAATCAATTATTTCTTCATTCTTTAATACTTGACCATTAACAAGTGCTGTTGTTGGTGCAGGTACCAAAATGCTTCGTACCGTGGCTCTAACTTGAGTTCCAGGGTAGTTCCTGTTAATTCTAATAATTCGAGAATCTGGCAAATCAAGTGGTGAAATTCTTATTGATCTTGCCTGTTGCACAATTTCACTTACGCCTACTTTTCTTGCTAAAACTCTTAATTTGGAAACTTTCAACAAAATTTCAACCGGTTTTGTGAATTTTCCAAATCGATCTAGAAGTTCCTCCTCAATCTCATTTACTTCATTAACTGTTTTTGCATCAGCTAGTCTTCGATAAATCTGCATGCGTAATTTTTCTTCTTTTATATAACTTGTTGGTAAATGTGCATCAAGTGTAAGTTCAATTTTTATTTCAGTATCTGTCCTTAATTCTTCACCCTTAGCAGAAGCTAACGCTTCGCCAACTAGTCGAACATATAAATCAAATCCAACCTCAGCAATATGGCCTGATTGTTCCCCACCCAAAATATTTCCTGCTCCTCTTATTTCTAAATCTTTTAAGGCCACAGCCATGCCAGAACCTAAATCTGTGTGTTGAGCAATTGTTGCTAAACGGTCATATGCATTTTCTGTTAATGGTTTATCCTCTGGGAAGAAGAAATATGCATAAGCTCTTTCCCTTCCTCTACCAACTCTTCCTCTGATTTGATGCAATTGCGATAAACCAAATCGATCTGCACGATCAACTATCAAAGTATTTGCATTTGGAATATCTAATCCTGATTCAACAATTGTGGTTGAAATCAGCACGTCATATTTTTGAGCCCAGAAATCTAAAATTACTTGTTCTAATTCGTGTTCATTCATTTGTCCATGAGCTATCGCAAATCTTGCTTCAGGGACTAAATCTTTTAAATCTTCATAAACTTTATCGATTGTAGAAACTCTGTTATGAACATAAAAAACTTGACCTTCGCGTAATAATTCTCTTCTTATTGCTGCTGCAACTTGTTTCTTATCGAATTGACCTACGAAAGTTAACACAGGAAGTCTTTCTTCAGGTGGTGTTTGGATAACAGACATTTCTCTAATTCCAGTAATAGCCATTTCTAAAGTTCTTGGAATTGGAGTTGCAGACATTGTTAAGAAATCAACATTTGTTCTCAAAGCTTTTAAATGCTCTTTATGTTCTACGCCAAATCTTTGTTCTTCATCAACTATTACTAAACCTAAATCTTTAAATCTAACATCTGAAGTTAATAATCTATGCGTTCCTATAACTACATCTACTGTTCCTTCTCTAATTCCTTCTAAGGTTTCATTTATTTCTTTGGTGCTTTGAAATCTA
The DNA here is from genome assembly GCA_041170365.1 of Actinomycetota bacterium. Classification (GTDB taxonomy): domain Bacteria; phylum Actinomycetota; class Actinomycetes; order S36-B12; family UBA5976; genus ATZT02. Next base: position 21,095 of record JBEAYY010000047.1, on the reverse strand, counting down.
GAAAGTGGTTTTATTTTGATAGGAAATGGGGCAAATCTTTCAGAAAATGTTGCAAAATGTTGCTGCACTAAAAGGGTTGTAGGAACCAAAATGGCAACTTGTTTTCCGTCTTGAGTTGCTTTAAATGCCGCTCTTACTGCAATTTCTGTTTTTCCATAGCCCACATCTCCAGCAATAACACGATCCATGGGCACACTTTTTTCCATATCTTTTTTAACTTCTTCGATACAAGAAAGTTGATCTGGAGTTTCAGCGTAAGCAAATGCATCTTCTAATTCTCTTTGCCATGGAGTATCAGGTGAAAAAGCAAAACCTTTAGCAGCTTGTCTTGCAGCATAAAGTCTAATTAATTCAGCAGCTATTTGTTTAACTGCTTTTCTTGCTCGCCCCTTTGTTTTTTCCCAATCAATTCCACCTAATCTATTTAAGGTTGGAATTTCTGCACCAATAAATTTTGTAATTTGGTCTAATTGATCAGTTGGTACAAATAAACGATCTTTTGGTTGTCCTCGTTTTGAAGAGGCATATTCAATAACTAAATATTCTCTAGTGGCATTACCAACAGTTCTGCTAGTCATTTCAACATATTTACCAACGCCATGTTGTTCATGTACTACATAATCACCAGGGCTAAGCGATAAAACATCAATACTATTTTTTCTCTTTGAAGGTAATTTAGAAACATCTTTCATGCTACTTTTTGCGCCAACAATATCTGTATCAGTTATTAAAATAAATTTTTGTTCAGGTAATGAAAATCCGTGATTTAAATCAGAAACTATTAAATTAACGACATTTCTTGTTAGTTCATCACTAGTAATTTTTGCAGCAATATCTGCATTTGAAAATTGTTCTAGATATCTTTGAATTGAACCTAAACCTGCAGAAGTTATGACAATTTGCCAGCCCAGAGAAAGCTTATTTCTAATTTCTGTAATTAAATTAGGAAAATCTCCTCTAAATCCTTCAATTACTTTTGCTTTTAAATCAAGTGCTTCAAAATCTAAATCATCAACATGACCAATAAATGGGCTAACTTGCCACCATTTCAAATCATTTTTTAAAGCATTTTTTTCAATAGTTTCTAAGTCTCTAAATCCACCATGCAAAATTTCTTGAGGTACTTCTGCACCACTTGCAGAATTTATCCAAGCAGCATTAAGAAATTCATCCGCAGTTTTTAAAACCTCTTGGGCTCTAGTTTTAATCTTTTCTGCATCACTTAATAACACGATGCTTTTTGATTCAAATAAATCTGTGAATAAAGAAAGTGGACCAAGTGGAATGAACTCTTCATTCAAATATGGTTCTTTGCAAGCAGGCGCCCATAAACCATTATGAGCAATATCCAGACTTCTTTGATCTGCTACAGAAAAGTTTCTGATTTCTTCAACTTCATCACCAAAAAAATCAACTCTTAAAGGATGTTCACTACCTGGAATAAATATGTCTAATATTCCACCGCGTACTGCAAACTCTCCTCTTTTTTCAACAATTTCAACTCGCTCATAACCTAATTCAACTAATTTCGTTACGGCATTTGTTAAATCAATTGAATCACCTGGTTTTAATGCTAAAGGTTCTAAATCTTGCAAAGATTTTAAAATTGGTTGCATTAAAGATCTAATCGGAGCAACGACTACATCTAGTTTTCTTGCTTGATAATAATTATTATCTGGTCTGCTTAATCTTCTAATGACTGCTAAACGCTGCCCTACAATATCTTTAGTTGGTTCAATTTTTTCATGAGGCAAAGTTTCCCAAGCAGGAAAATTTGCTACAGAAATTTCTTTATTCCACAGCGTTAATTCATTTACTAATCGATCTGCTTCTTTTGTATTTGAGGTAATGGCTAAAACTATTGAATCTGAGTTATTAACTAAATGATTTGTGATAAAAGAAAATATTGAGTTTGGAGCAGCAATCTTAAAAATTGATTCTGTTGCTATTGCTTTTGTTAATTCTTGCCAAACTTGATTTTTGGTAATTTCTTTAACTAAGTGATCTAAACTCATGAAACTGCCTGTAAAACATCCTTAAATAACTCTTTTTTGCTCACAATCACATTTTCAACTCTTAAGTTTTCTTTATTTAGTTTTAAAGGATTTCCAGAAATATCGCTAACAATTAATCCTGCTTTATCGGCAACTGCTAAGGGAGCGGCAATATCCCATTCGTAAAATCCTGTTGTGTGCACATAAAAATCTGCATTTCCTTCTAAAATTTCCACAACTTTTGCTCCAACTGAACCAACGCTTTTTACTTCTAAACCGCCATATTTTTCATCAAAGAATTCAATTAATTTAGGCATTTCTAAAGGAGGTCTAGAACCTGAGACTAATAATCTTGGAATTTTATTTGAATTTGGAATATGTAAATTGTCATTAGAAGTATAAATCTTTTTTGTTTCTGGAATTCCAACCACTGCTAAAGAAATATTACTTAAATCATTTGACTCTTTTTCCCAAAGAGCAATATGTATCGCATAATCTTTTCTATTGTTAGCAAAATAAAAAGTTCCATCTAAAGGATCAATAATCCAACATCGTTGAGCCGATAATCTTTCTTTTGGATCTAGCCCTTCTTCACTTAATACCAGATCGTTTGGTCGATATTTTGCAAATTCTTTCATTAAAAAATTATGGGAATACTTATCAGCAGATTTACCATATTCTTTTCTTTTTAAAAAATCTTGAGGAACAGGATTATCTTTTTTAAAATTATCTAAAACATCCATTACTAATTCTGTAAGTTCAATTGCAAAATCTAAATCAGATTCTTCCTGCATGATTAACCGTTATTCAAATTCTGTGCTTGACTTACTCCATAATTAACTACGTCAGAAATAGCTTTGTTTCCCATGTTTAAAAATTCAGTTAGTTTTGATTTTTCAAAGAAATTAAATGGTTTCAAGACAAAATCTGCTGGATCCATTTGTCCTGGGGGTCTTCCAATACCTAATCTAATTCTTATATATTCGCCAGAATCTAAAGAATTTCTAATTGATTTTAATCCATTATGGCCATTATCTCCGCCACCTTGTTTAATTCTGATATCTCCATATTCCAGATCTAATTCATCATGTAAAACAATTAAATTATCTAAAGAAATTTTGAAGAAATTCATTAAAGATGAAACTGGCCCACCAGATTCATTCATATAACAAGTTAGTGTTGCAAAAATTACTTTGTTTAAACCTAATTTTGTTTCACAAATATTAGAATTAAGCTTTTTTGTTAACTTTAAATTTTCACCCAATTCACTGACGCCATGATCAATAACCATGGCGCCAATGTTGTGACGAGTTGATTGATAACTTTTTCCAGGATTACCTAAACCAACGACTAACCAATTAGTGTTAGTCATAATTTAGCCTTACTGTTATAAGTTTTTTTACCTTAATTATTTCTTTGCTTTATCTGCTTCTGCTTCTTTTGTTTCAGCAACAGGAGCAGCAGCCTCTGTACCTGCAGCAGGAGCAGCAGCACCTTCAGCAGTTGCAGCAGCAGCCACTGGAGCAACTTCGCCAAGATCCATTTTGGATTTAGCAGCAAGTTCCAGACGAGCTTTCAATTGTTCAGCAGCAATTTCATCTGCTTTAGCAGCAAGATCTAATCTTTCTTTTTGCTCTTTGTCATTTAATACAACTAAATCAACATGTTTATAAATTGGCTTAATTGGATCTTTTTGAATTTGTCTTGGAGCTACAACAAATTTCTTTCCATCTAATTCTAAATTGATTGTTGCGTAAGGAACTCTTAATGCAAGGGATGCATCATGTTGATCAAGAGATACGTGAATTGGATCTTGACCATTTCCATAAACAACTGCTGGTAAACGATTTGCTTGACGATCTCTTCTAGATGCACCTTTACCGAATTTATCTCGTTTTTGTGCTGAGAGAGAAAATACTGTTTGTTTGTCTTTTGACATTTTTAATCGAACCTTTCCGTCGATCACGGTGACTTTTTTATCACCCTCGCCGAATTGCGTATAGAAAACATTACTAAAGCACTAAGTTTTGCTTTGCCTTAAGGGGCTTTTTCTAGAAGAGAGAAGGTTGTCTTTCATCAAAAAGACTGGTTACAGAGCCCTCTCGGAATACTTCTCTGACAGCATCTGCAATCAATGGTGCAATTGGCAAAATTGTTAATTTATTGAATCTAGATTCAGCAACTATTGGCAAAGTATCTGTAACTACTACTTCTGAAATTCTTGATTGTTGTAATTTTTCTGCCGCTTTTCCTGACAAAATTCCATGAGTTGCAGTAACGATTACATCTTTTGCGCCATTATCAAACAAAGTTTCAGCAGCTTTTGCAATAGTGCCACCGGTATCAATCATGTCATCTACAAGAACACAAACTCTTCCCTTAACTTCACCAACTACTTCAAACATCTTTACTTCATTTGGCACATCAGGATCTCTTCGTTTATGAATGATTGCTAAAGGAGAACCTAAAATATCTGTCCAACGCTCAGCAACTCTTACACGTCCTGAATCTGGTGAAACAACTGTGATGTCATTTCGATCAACTTTTGATTGAACATGGTTTGCCAAAATTTTGATTGCAAATAAGTGATCTACTGGTCCATCAAAGAATCCTTGAATTTGTGCAGTGTGTAAATCAACAGTCATGATGCGATCAGCACCTGCAGTTTTTAACAAATCTGCCATTAAACGTGCAGAGATTGGTTCTCTACCTCTATGTTTTTTATCTTGTCTGGCATATCCGTAATAAGGCATGATCACAGAAATTCTTCTGGCACTTGCTCTTCTTAAGGCATCAATAAGAAGTAGTTGTTCCATGATCCATTTATTAATTGGGTAAGTATGCGATTGCAATACGAAAGCATCGCAACCTCTTACAGATTCTTCAAAACGAACGAACACTTCACCATTGGCAAAGTCATATGCAGAAAGTTTTGCTAATTCAACACCAAGTTCGCGAGCAACAGCTTCTGCTAATTCAGGATGAGATCGGCCTGCTGCAAGTAGCAAGCGTTTGCTGGTGACTGTCTCGACTTCGGCCACTTCAATCTCTCTTCTTTAAAAGATTTTCTCTGTGGTGCTAACTCTAATTGTTCCGTCTACTTCTTTTTCTTCTTTGGCGGGGTTTGTTTTTTAGCGTTTTTAGTTTTCTTTTTGGCAGGTTTGGTTACTTTGGCCTTGGTTTTGGTTTTAGTTTTCTTGGTCCCTTTTTTCACAGACTTTGAATAAGGTGAATTTGGTCTTTTTCGAATTGTCCAACCATCAATGTTTCTTTGTTTGGTTCTTTCCACCCCAAGGGCACCAGCAGGAACATTTTCAGTAATTACAGATCCGGCTGCGGTGTATGCACCATCTCCAATTTTTACAGGAGCTACAAGCATTGTGTCTGAACCGATTTTTACATAATTTCCTACAACTGTTTTATGTTTTTCAACTCCGTCGTAGTTAACAAAAACTGTGGCAGCTCCAATATTTGATTCAATTCCAATAGTTGCATCTCCTACATAAGAAAGATGTGGAACTTTTGAACCTTCTCCAACTGACGAGTTTTTGATTTCAACATAGGCTCCAGCTTTAACGCCATCTTTTAATTTAGTTCCAGGTCTTAAATATGTGTAAGGTCCAACTGCACAATTATTTCCCACAACTGCTTCATCAAGAGTTGATTTAATAACTCTAGTGCTTTCTCCAACTTTAGAATCAACAATTAAAGAATCAGGTCCAATATGGGATCCAGAATCAACACTTGTGTTTCCAATTAGATGAGTATTGGTGTCAAGGAATACACCACTTGCTAAAGAAACTGTTAAATCAATAATCACAGTTTCTGGATTTCGCATAGTGACACCTTGCAACATCCAGTGTTCATTAATCTGTTGTTGTTTGATTCTTTGCACTTCTGCTAATTGCGCCTGGTCATTAATACCTAGTGCTTCTAAATAGTTATCACAAACTACTGCAGTAACTGTCTCATTTAAATCATTGATTGCTTCAACAACATCTGTTAGATAGATTTCTTTTTGAGCATTTTTATTGCCAAGTTTTGATACCGCTTGTTTTAAAAGATCGGCATCAAATACATAAACTCCAGTGTTGATCTCTGTTATCTCTAGTTCTTCGCTACTTGCATCTTTGTGTTCAACAATTCTTAAAACCTTGTCTTCGTCTTTGATGATTCGGCCATATCCTGTTGGGTCTGGAAAATCTGCAGTTAAAACTGCTGCTTTAGAAGTTTTAGCTGCCTTTACTAATTGATTCAAAGTTTGACTACTCAAAAGTGGAGTATCAGAAGCAAGTACTAGAACTAAGCCTTTAACACTTTTTAAACTTGCCAAAGCTGTTTGCACAGCATGGCCTGTGCCTAATTGTTTAGTTTGAACAACAGTTTGAACCTTAGGATATTCACTATTTATATATTGCTTAACTAATTCTTTTTGATGTCCTATGACTACCAGGCTTTGTTGAGGTTTTAATTCTTTAACTGTGCTAAGAACATGACCTAAAATTGGTAAACCACAAACTTCATGCAGCACTTTAGGTGTCTGGGATTTCATTCGTGTGCCTTCACCAGCGGCTAACACAATTGCGACATTTAAATTACTCACGTAGTTGATGTTATTAGTTAGTAAAAAAGTGTTGCTCCGGGACAGGGACTCGAACCCCGATTCACGGCTCCAAAGGCCGGTGTCCTGCCAATTAGACGATCCCGGAATAGCTTTTACTTTATTTTCATGTGCAGAAAAAGCAACGCTCGCACAAGCCTAACCATTACGGGAGGTAGCGTTGAGTTGTGCCTACCAATTCAACGAGTGAACCTACAAAAGATGAGTTAAAAGCTGCCAAAAAATTACTCAAAGCACAAGAAAAAATGCAGAAAGAAAACGTTAAAGCCAGAGAAAGAATTGCTAAGGCAGCATTAGAAGTAGAACGCGAAGCAGGTCGCGTTCGTATGAGTGGCATTGAAAGACGCGAACAATTAATTAATGTGGCAAGACACTTATTTGCTGAAAAAGGTTATGAAGCAGTTTCAGTTGAAGAAATTGCACAATTTGCTTTAGTTTCAAAACCAGTAATTTATGAACACTTTGGTAGCAAAGAAGGATTGTATGCAGTAATTCTTGATAGAGAAACAAGGGAATTATTAAGAACAGTTATTTCAAACATGGAAAGTGGTCATCCTCGAGAAATGCTTGAACAAGCAGTTTATGCATTCTTTACCTACATTGATGAGCATCCAGATGGTTATCGAGTTTTAATTAAAGATGCACCAGCTGCTCAAGGAGCTGGTGCATATTCTGGTTTAGTTAATGACATTGTTGATAAATGTGAACAAGTTTTAGGTAATGCTTTTGATAAATATGGTTTGCCTAGAAAATCTGCAGGAATTTATGCCAGAACATTAGTTGGCTCTGTTGCTTTAAGTGGCCAATGGTGGCAAGAAGAAAGACATGTCTCAAAAGATGAAATAGTTGCTCAAGTTGTTAACTTTGTGTGGAATGGTTTAACTGATTTACAAGCAAAACCAACTTTAAAACTTCAAAAATCTATTTAATTCTTGCTCCTGGTACTGGGCCATAAGCAGTAACTGCTTGTTTGCATGTGCCACTACTTAATAAATCAATTGCAATATCTGATGCGGATGTGTCATCAAAACATAAAAATACACAAGTTGGTCCTGAACCAGAAACTATTCCTTTTAAAGCTCCAGCATCTTCACCTGCTCTAAGTAGTCTTCTTAATTCTGGTTTTAAAGAAATTGCAGCAGATTGTAAATCGTTAACTAAATTATTTGCAACTTCATTGGGATCTCCTGCGGCTAGTGCTTTTAGAAGTTCTAAAGAAATTTCTGGATTTTCTATTTGTTTATCTTTTGTTAAATGATCAAACTCTGCATAAACTTCAGGAGTTGATAAGCCATAGTTACTGGTAGCAATTACCCAATGTAAAGAATTTCTGTGAAGTACAGGAGTTAATTGTTCTCCTCTGCCATAACCTAAAGCAGTATTTCCATGTAGTAAAAATGGCACATCAGAACCAACTTTTGCAGCTATTTGATTTAGTTCATCAATTGTTAAATGAAATTCCCATAAATGATTTATTCCTAAAATTGTTGCAGCAGCATCAGCACTGCCTCCTGCCATTCCACCTGCGATCGGAATTGATTTATGAATATGAACTCTTGCATGAATTGGCTGATTAACATGTTTAGCAATTTCAGTAATTGCTTTATTAACTAAATTATCTTTATTGGTGGGAACTTTCTCAGCATCATTTCCAGCTATAGAAATTTCTTCCTGGCCAGGTCTAACTTTGCTGATAGTTACTTCATCATAAATAGAAACTGCATGAAAAACTGTTGCTAATTCGTGATACCCATCATCTCCAAGTGGAGCAACTTTTAATGAAAGATTAATTTTGGCAGGAACTTTTACTGTGCAATGCTTTGGTGCTAAATCTTGGATTGCTGCTGTCATGATTTTTTAACGTTTGTTAATAAACCACTTTTTTTCATGACATTAGTCAATCGCACATAGTCATCCACGCTTAAAGCTTCCCCACGAAGTTGTGGGTCAATGTTTGCACTTTGAAGTAAATTAGATGCTTTTTCACTTCCACCGCATAAAGAACTTAAAGCTGAGCGAAGCATTTTTCTTCTTTGTTCAAAGGCTAAATCGATAACTTTGAAAAGTTCATTTTTTATTGATTCATCGACTTCTTTTTCTCTCTTTATTTCTACTAGATCAGAATCAACATTTGGTATTGGCCAAAATACATTTCTTGAAATTGCAAAGGATTTTTTAACTTGTCCATACCATTGAACTTTTACACTTGGGGAACCATATGTTTTTGAATTAGGTTTGCTTGCTAAACGATCTGCTACTTCTGATTGCACCATAACTAAATAGTTAGTAATAGTTGGAAAAGTTTCCAAAATATGCAAGATTACTGGTACCGAAACGTTATAGGGAAGATTTGCAACTAATACGTTTGGTGATTCTGAAATATCTGACTTATCGATTAATAATGCATCTTTATTGATAACTTTTAATTTCTCTTGCTTAAATCCTTTTTTTAAAGCAGTTTTTGGTAGTAAATTTGCCAATCTTTCATCAATTTCTACAGCAGTTACTTTTGCATCTGTTTGCAAAAGAGCAAGAGTCAAGGAACCAAGTCCTGGACCAATTTCTAGAACATGATTATTGCTATCTACATTGGCAACTTTAACTATTTTTTCAACTGTATTTTGATCAATTACAAAATTTTGGCCAAGTTTTTTGGTTGGTTTTAGATCTAAAGATTTAGCTAATTCTCTTATTTCCGTGGCAGTTAATAACTGATTAGACATCTAGAATTTTCCAAATAGTTTTTCAGCATTATTTCTAGTGGCATTTGTGACTGTTAATAAATCAACATTCATCTCTTGAGCCATAGTTTGCAAAGTTAAAGGAATCATGAATGAAGCATTTGGATAACCTCTATATGGCATTGGGGTTAAGAATGGTGCATCTGTTTCAACTAAAACATTTTCTAATGGAGTTACTTTTAATGCATCACGTAAATTTTGAGCATTCTTAAAAGTACAAGTTCCTGCAAATGATAGATACCATCCTCTTTTAACTAATTCTTTAGCAAATTCTGCATCTGCTGAGTAACAATGAAAAATTACTTGATTAGCTTTTTCTTCATCCAAAATTCTTAATGCATCAAGGTGCGCATCTCGATCATGCACCATTACTGGTTTGTTGTATTTATTTGCAATTTGAATATGTTTTCTAAATGAATACTCTTGATACTCTCTTCCCTCTTGTGCTGTTCTAAAAAAGTCAACACCAGTTTCACCGATTGCTTTAACAGCATCGTCTTTTGCTAAATCTGCGATTTCTGCAATGGCCTCATCTAACGCATTTGGACTTTTTTCTAATGCAATAAGTGGTGCATCATTTGGATGAAGTGCCACAGTTGCATGAACTTGGGAAAATTCTTTCGCAGTTTTTACTGCCCATTTTGAACTTGGAACATCAACACCTACTTGAACAATTCCAGTAATTCCAACAGCTGCAGCTTTTTCTAAAGCATCTTCAACACTCAAAAAAATATCTTTATCTTCTATGTCTAAATGACAATGAGAATCAATAGTTGAAGCAGGTAATTTCTCAGGAAGAGGTGGATAATCTCTTTTTTTTGATTCAGTCACACCAAAATCTTTTCTTGCTCTTAAACCGTTATCTTTATTGTTCATCTTCAGCAAGTCTTGGAAAAACTGCTTCACCTTTTGTAACTTTACTTCCTACCGGTAGTTTTGCCCAAGTTCCTACTTCTGAAATTTTTTGCTCACTTATTTTTCCAATAGATTCATTTGCACCTAAAATATTCCATATTTTTTCTGTAGCTTTTGGCATCACTGGGTGATATAAAACAGATATTGCACGCAGTGCTTCTGCTACACAATAAAGAACTGTGGCTAAACGTTCTTTATTTGCTTCTTCTTTTGCTAATTTCCATGGTTCTTGTTCCGTAACATAAAGATTTGCAGCATCGACGATTTTTTTTATCGATAAAATACCTTCAGAAAAATCTAATTTACACATTGCATCATCTGCTTCGACGCTAGATTTCTTAATAATTTCAACGATTATCTGGTCTTTTTCATTTAACGTTCCAGGTTGAGGAATTGCTGAATCAAAATACTTTTCCACCATCGCAGCTAATCTTGATGCAAGATTTCCTAATCCGTTTGCTAATTCTGCTGTGTATCTGGCAGTTAAATCTTCCCATGAAAAAGATCCATCTTGTCCAAATCTGATTGCAGATAAAAAGTAATAACGAAATGCATCAGAACCGACGTAATCAACAATTTGCGAAGGAGCAATTCCAGTTAATTTAGTTTTACTCATTTTTTCTCCACCAACTAATAACCATCCATGAGCAAATACACATTTAGCTGGTTCTAAACCTGCGGCCATTAACATTGCTGGCCAATAAACAGCATGGAAACGCAAAATATCTTTGCCAACAAGATTTACATCAATTGGCCAAACACTTTCAAACAATTTTGCATCTGAAGAATTATTTTCTGCACCAAATCCAGTTGCAGTTGCATAATTAAGTAGTGCATCAAACCAAACGTAAACAACTTGATTTTTATCCCAAGGTAAATCAATACCCCATGAAACAGCAGATCTTGACATCGAAATATCTTCTAAACCTTGTTTTAAAAAAGACATAACTTCGTTATAGGCAGATTGTGGTTGTATTGCTTGAGGATTTTTAGTGAAATGATCAATTAAAGGTTGTTGAAATTCTTTTAATTTAAAAAACCAGTTTTTTTCTTTTAGCATTTCAACTGGTTTTGAATGAATTGGACAAAGCTCTAGTCCATTCTCAATTTTTAAATCTCCAGGTAACTTAAATTCTTCGCAACCAACACAATATGGTCCTTCATAACTTCCCTCATAAACATATCCACGATCTTTAACTAATTGCCAAAATTTCTGAACAGCTATTTTATGTTTATCTGAAGTAGTTCTTATAAAGTCATCATTTGCTGCATCAATCGTTTCTAAAACCGGAAGCCATGCTTCTTTTACTAATTTATCTGCCCAATCTTGTGGTTTGTAATTATTTGCTTCTGCAGTTCTTTGAACTTTTGTTCCGTGTTCATCAGTTCCTGTTAGAAACCAAACTTTTTCACCGCGTTGCCTTCTCCAACGTGTTAAAACATCACCTGCGGTAGTTGTATAAGCATGACCAATATGAGGAGCGTCATTTACATAATAAATAGGTGTTGCTAAATAAAAAGTATCTTTGCTACTCATGAATCTAATCTTAGAGATGCATCATATAGCTTGCTTCTAGACAATCCTCGTTGTGCAGAAATTTGTGCAACTGCGTCTTTAAAACTCATTCCTTTTGAAACCAAGTCTTTAACACTTTTAATAGCATCTTCATCAACTTCAGGTTTTTTTGAATTATCAAGACCTGCAATCACTAAAGTTATTTCTCCTAAGACTTCATTTTTTGTTGCCCAATCAACTAATTCTTTTATTGTTCCTCTAATAACTTCTTCATAAGTTTTAGAAATTTCTCTAACCACTGCTGCTTTTCTAGTTTCTCCAGTAATTTCTAAAATATCTTCTAAAGTATCTTTTGTTCTGCGTGGAGATTCAAACAAAACCATTGTTCTAGATTCTTTATTTAAATTATTTAATATTTCAGTTCTATCTTTACCTTTTCTCGGAATAAATCCTTCAAAAGAAAATCTATCTGTTGGTAACCCTGATAAAACTAGCGCTGAAATCACAGCACTTGGTCCAGGTAAAACTGTAATTGAAATATTTTCTTCAATTGCTTTGTTTACTAATTTATAACCTGGATCGCTAACAGCTGGTGTTCCAGCATCAGAAATTACAACTACAGTTTTTCCATCTTTTAATTTAGATATTAGATCTGGAATTTTTTCTAATTCATTTTCTTCAAAAAGAGAAATCACAGAAGCGTTGATTTCTAAATTCAAATCTTGAAAAAGACGTCTGGCTTTTCTAGTATCTTCAGCGGCAATTATGTCTGCTTTTGAAAGAGTGTCGATTAAACGCTTCGAAGCATCCAAGACGTTGCCCAAAGGCGTTGCCGCCAAAATTAGTTGCCCGCCACTCATAGTCCTAATCCTTTCAGGTTTAATTTGGCCGTAATCTTTTGAGTCGTGGGACAAAATATGCCAGCACATGCACGAGTAACTAGTGACATTCATAAAACTAATGAACTAGTTGATGTGATGCCAGGCCAATCATTTCTTAGTTGGGGTTTGACATTTCTAGTCACAGCAATTGGTGCACTTGTTAGATGGCCCAGGTTAAGTCAGCCAAATGAAATAGTTTTTGATGAGACTTATTACGTCAAAGATGCATATGCGATTTTAAAAAATGGTTATGAAAGAACAGCTGTTGAAAATGCTGATCAATTAATTTTGCAAGGGCGTACAGATGTTTTCGAAGCTTCAGGTTCATTTGTTGCACATCCTCCAATGGGTAAATGGGTTATTGCATTAGGAGAACAAATTGGTGGATTAAATTCTTTTGGTTGGCGAATTGGTGTTGCATTTATGGGAACATTATTAGTTTTAGTTACTACAAGAGTTGCAATTAGATTAATTCGTTCAATTTGGTTTGGTGCTTTAGCTGGTTTCTTAATTGCAATTGATGGATTAGCAATTGTGATGAGTAGAACTGCATTACTCGATGGAATTATGACTACTTTTCTAATGATTGGTATTTGGGCAGTTTTGATTGATCGAGATTACTCAAGGAATCGAATTAGTAGAAAATTAAGTTCTGAATCAAGTTTTGGTGGCAGATGGACCTGGCATCCATACAGAATTGTCGCAGGTATATTTTTTGGATTAGCAATTGCTACCAAGTGGAATGCACTTTGGTATTTAGCAGTTATTTTGCTGCTTTCATTAATTTGGGATTTTACTTTCAGAAAAATTAGAAGAGCAAAAAAACCTTTTTTAGGAACTATATTTTTAGATTCTTGGCTTTTAACAATTCAAGTTTTATTTGTGGCTTTTTTTACTTACCTTATTTCTTGGACAGGTTGGATTCGTTCTGATAACGGTTGGGGAAGATCAACTTTAGAAAGTGATTCTGTACTTAATAATTGGGAAAGAATACTAACGGCTCTTTACAAATATCATGAACAAATTTGGAATTTTCATATCAATCTAACGACTGATCATAGTTATGAATCTTATGCACTAACCTGGCCAATTTTGTATAGACCAACTTCATTTTTTTACAAGGAAAATTTGCCAAATTGTGCAAGTAGTAATTGTGCCCAAGAAGTTTTAGCTATTGGCAATCCTTTAATTTGGTGGGTCTCTGTAATTGCTTTACTTTTGTTACTTTTAAATTTCTTACGTTCTAGAAATTGGAGAGCAGGCACAATTGTTGCTTTATTTTTAGCAGGATGGGCACCTTGGTTGATCTTTCCTGAAAGAACTATGTTTTATTTTTATGCAATTTCTTTCTTACCATTTTTAGTAATTTCAATTTCTTATGTTGCTAATCTCATTTATCAAGGTTTATTAGCAAGAGGCCAATCCTTAAAAACTTTTTATGTCGTGGGCATAAGTCTTTTAATTGCGACAATAATTTTGTCTTTTTATTTTTATCCAATTTGGACTGCTATTTCATTGCCTAAAGAAGAATGGCTAGCCCGAATGTGGTTTGCAAAGTGGATTTAAGCGCCCTTAGCTTTCTTTAGTGCTTCGAAGAATTTCGCACCTTCAGTCACTTCTTGCTCAACTTTTTCTTCAACTTTTTCAAATGGTCTTTCATCCATAATTAAATCTCGTTCTGGATCTGGTTTGATCAAAGTTTTTGTTTCAACTGGTTTTTTGTAAATTACATAATTTTTTCTAATTACATTTGTGACAATTGGTTTAGATTCAACATTTAATCTTTGTGCTGCAATGAATGCAACAGTAAGCCAAAGTAATAAAAATCCTAGTGGAATAAATGTAACAAATTGAGAAACATAATTAAAGTATGAAGCAATAATTACTGAAACATTAACTATAAATAAGAAAAAGGTAACATTTCTTCTTCGTTTTGCAGCAGTTAACGAAACTGAATCATTTATTTTTTTACGATCTGGAATTAATTGACTGATTGATTTCATTGCATTATTAAATCTGGCAATCGATTTTGTCTCATTTGACTGCTCACGATTTTTTGCAAAAGTTGGGTACAGCACTATTGCCCAAAGACCTAGCACGATAGCTAGCAGTAAACCTGACCCCATGTTAATAGGTTAGAAGTTTTATTGATTATTTATTTAGAAAAATCGGGGTGTGTTTAAAAAATAATAATATTTTTACTTGTTTTTTAGTTTTGAAACTAAAGAATCAGTTATTTCATCTTCATGTATTGCATAAATCACATGATCTCGCCAAGCTCCATTTATATGTAAAAAGTTTGGCCTTATCCCCTCTTTTCTCAATCCAAGTTTTTCTGCAACTCTTAATGATTTTGTATTTTCAGGCCTGATTGCTATTTCAATTCGATGCAACTTTAATTTTTCAAAGCAATAATCAATTGCTAAAGCAACTGCTAAAGGTGTGTAACCTTTTCCTGCAAATTCTTCACCAATCCAATAACCAATGTAGGCACTTCTTGTTGAACCATAATTAATATTTCCCACCGTAACTTGTCCTGCTAATTTTTTATCTACTTGAATAACAAAAGGAAGACTTCTTTGTTCTTTTGCTTCAATTTTTAATCTTCTAACGATTTGGAAAAAATTTAATTTTCCGTCATTAAATTCTTCAGGAACAGTTGCTTCCCATTCTTTAAACCAATTTTCATTTTGATCTCTAATTTTTGCCCAGGAAAATTTATCCGAATATTTTAAAGGTCTTAAAGTTAAATTGTCTTGCTTTAATACAACGGGCCAATAAGGCGCCATTTAATTTCCTAAAGTTTTTACGAAATCTTTTAACCATTGAGTAAATGCTGGACCAAAATCTTTTCTCTCACTTGCTAATTGCACAACAGATTGTAGATAGGAAAGTTTATCTCCTGTGTCATATCGTCTTCCTTTAAAAATTACAGCATGTAATCCTCCACCATCAGATTTGTTTACATCTTTTGCTAAAGATTTCATGGCATCGGTTAATTGGATTTCACCATTTTTTCCAGGCTTTGTATTTTCTAATACTTCAAATACTTTTGGATCAAATAAATATCTTCCAATTACTGCATAATTACTTGGCGCATCTTTTTGGTTAGGTTTTTCAACAAGATCAAGTACTTTAACTACATCTTCTTGATCAGTTTTTTCAATTTTTGCTGAACCATAAAGATGAATTTCAGTAGGAGCAACTTCCATTAACAACACAACTGAACCGCCATGTTTTTGTTGTACTTCAAACATTTTTTGTAAAACATAATCTCTGGGATCAATTAAGTCATCACCCAATAAAACTGCAAATGGTTCATCTCCCACATGTTCTTTTGCCATCAACACGGCATGACCTAAACCTTTGGGAACTCCTTGGCGTACGAAATGAATTTTTGCTAGCTCTGAAGGATCTTTAACTTTTTCCAGCAAGTCATTTTTGTTTTGTTTTGCTAATTCGTTTTCTAGTTCAGGTGAATCATCAAAGTGATCTTCTAAAGCTCGTTTACTTCTACCGGTAATAAATAAAACATCATCAAGTCCTGCTGCAACGGCTTCTTCAACTACATATTGAATAGCAGGTTTATCAACAACAGGAAGCATTTCTTTAGGAGTAGCTTTTGTGGCAGGTAAAAATCTTGTTCCATAACCTGCAACTGGAACCACTGCTTTTAAAACTTTTTTCACGCCTTTTTCCCAAATCTTTCTAGGTTCTTACTTTATGCATAAAGATTACGCGTACCGAGTATGCTTCTTGTCCAATGCCTACTCAAGAACCCCAAGAGACTAAGCAATCGTTGCGAAAACGTCTGCAAGAAACTAGACGAAATACTAAATTAAGCGATTTTGATATTGAGCAACTTACCAAGCGTGGACTATTTGAACTTTCTAAAACATCAGGTGATGTTTGCATCTATATGTCATTACCAGAAGAGCCTCCTACAAAAGATTTAATAAACGAAGTTAGAAAACTTGGCAGAAATGTTTGGTTACCAAGAATTAGTGGTGATGATCTTTTATGGGTTAAAAATCCAGATAATTTTGCAAAAGGTCCTTTTGGCATTGATGAGCCTGTGGGAGATGGGATTTTAGCTAAAGATATTGAAAATTTAAGTGCAGTAATTTTGCCTGGTCTTGCAGTTGATGTTAACGGCACAAGATTAGGAAAAGGAAAAGGTTTTTACGATCGAGTTTTATCTCAAATTTCAGAAGAAGTGAAAAGAATAGTTTTATTATTTGATTTGGAATTTATCTTAGAAATTCCCAAAGAATCTCACGATATGAGCGTGCACACAATTGCTACTCCTTATAGATCAATTCATTTCACCACTCCAGATCCTGACTAAACAGGTACTGAAGTTCCTAAATACAAACCAATACCAAAAAAAGCTAATCCTGCGCCAAAAGTAAATGCTGCATAACCAAAAGTTGTGGCCCAATTTCTCTTTTTAGTATTTTCATGCATTTCCAAAGCAAGGGTTGAAAAAGTTGATAATGATCCAGCAAATCCAACGGTTAAAAAAGGTTGAAACCACGCCTGCCAACCTTCCATCGCAAAAAAAGCATCAGCAAAAAGCGCTGTGATAAGTCCTAAAACAAAAGAAGCAATAATGTTTGCGGGTAGAGATCCCATAGATATTTTTGAATTTTTTGTTAAGAATCTCAAGCGAAAACGAAGCATTGAACCTAATGCTCCACCCAAAGCGACTGCAAAAAGTGTGGCAACAGTTTCGTTCATCGATCACTTCTTTGTTCAGATTTTTTCAAAGCAAAGCTTGCTGCTGCATAGCAAGCAATAAAAGTTATGAATACATAAATAAATGCATAAATCCAATTTTGTGATTGTAATTGCCAAGTAGTTTCTAAAATGAAAGTTGAAAATGTAGTGAAACCACCTAAAACTCCAACAACCCAAAAATGCCAAACATCTAACGAATGTTTTCTATGACCTGCAATCCAACCAATTAAAAAACAACCAATGATGTTTATTAACAATGTTGGCCAGGCAAAACCTTCTTTACCTAAAGGTAAAAGTGCTAACGAGTCATCTAAACGAATAGAGATCATCCATCGCACAACACTTCCAATTGCACCACCAAGTGCAACTAAAAGATAAGGGGGAAAGTGCATATATATAAATAGTAAGTCCAAGATGCTTTAAGGATGAGTAATTGGCACAATATGTCTTATGCCTACATATCAATATGCATGTACAAAATGTGAACATGAATTTGAAGTTGTGCAATCTTTTTCTGACCCTGCTATTACAAAATGTCCTGAATGTGGCCAAGAGGTAAGAAAAAAATTTGGTGCGGTAGGTGTTGTCTTTAAAGGATCAGGGTTTTATAGAACAGATTCTCGAGAAAAGAAAAAAACTGAAACAAAGCCTAAAAAAGATGAAAAAGCTAAAGATACTGCCAAGAAAGAAACCCCTAAGCCTGAGAAAAAAGCTACAAAAGCAAAAACTGACAAATAGTTATCCACAGATAAATTAGCAGGTCCTGCAAAAATATTTTGAATCATTTATTTTTAATTAATGAAAAAATTAGAAATAAATATTACTAAAAAAGATCTATTGACCCTATTTAAGATTTATAGAAAAACCATTGCCTACTGCCTTATAGCAATCGTCATTTATTCAATTGTTGATAAAATTGCCAATAATTTTGCAACTAGAGAAGTAATTGTGGCTAGTAAAGAACTTTCAAGTGGGATGGTTTTAACTAATTCTGATGTAAAAACTTCCCACATTCCTATTTCTGGAATCGCTCCTAATACTTTGCAAAGGCAAGAAATTGTGGGCAAAATGTTAACTTCAAATATCTCTGCAGGTGAACAAATAACTGCGAGTCGTCTTATTTCTAGTAATCAAAATGATAAGAATCAAAGAATTGTTGGTATTCGAATAAATGATTCTGAAATTGCCTCAATTCTAAAACCGGGTGCAATAGTTGATGTTGTAAAACTTAATAATTCTCAAGGTATTTTTGGTGGTTTAATTGCTGAAAAAGTAATGGTAGTTGCTATTGCAGAAAAGAAATCTTCCTTTGGTTCAAATTCAGGCTTAGTCGTCCTAGTAAGCACTTCTACAAATAATGCAATGCAATTAGCAATTAATTCAGGGGAGAAACTAACTGTTTTATTGCACTAAAATAATTTTGTTCAACCAAATCAATTAGGCTAGAAATTACTTCGCCCTCGTAGCTCAACGGATAGAGCGACTGCGTCCTAAGCAATAGGTTGGGGGTTCAATTCCCTCCGAGGGCACATACACACTATTTAAATGACGTACTTTTATCTTTAAAAAGACTAAAGTTAAATGCATGTTTGATTTAGCGATGATTGATCCTTGGCAACAATTAACAGTAATTTTTAATACAATTCTTGCTGCAATTCTTGGTTCAATTATTGGATATGAAAGAGATCGTGCAGGAAAATCTGCAGGTCCAAGAACAATGGCATTAGTAGCATCAGCTGCAGCAATTGTTGTTTCAATGGGAGAAATAGTTGGCATCAATGCCCAATTTGGTGATCCAACAAGATCAATGCATGCAATTATGACTGGTATTGGTTTTCTTGGTGCTGGTTTAATTTTTTCTAATCAAGCAAAAGGAATTAAAGGTGTAACAACTGCTGCAACTGTTTTTGCAACAGCTGCGATGGGTTGTGGTGTTGGTTTAGGTTTTCAATTAGCAGCAGCTGCTATGACACTTGTGGTGATTGCAATTTTAAGATCTACTCAAGTACTTGAAAGAACTCTTCATTCTGGAAGTGAAGATTAAGAGTTGTAATCAACTCTTCCGTAAGAAACTCTTTTTGCATAAATATTTGTTTTAGCAAGTCTTAAACCAGGACGTCTGGCATGCCAAATCTTTCCTTTACCTGCATAAATTGCTACGTGATAAACAGTTCCTTTTTTATTATGGAAGAAAACTAAATCCCCAACTTTTAATTCATCTTTAGTTATTTTTGGAGTTTCTCTTCTCATATCTCTGGAAGTTCTGCCAAAAGTAACTCCAACTGGTTTCATCGCCCATAACACAAAACCTGAACAATCAAAACCATTTGTTGTTGTGCCACCACGTCTATAACGAGTTCCTTTAACACTTGCTGCGCGATCTAAAACTATGGCAACTTTCTTAGCTCTTTCTGCATCTAAACCTTCGCCAATTAATTGATCAGGATTTACTTCACTAACAGTCTCTTCTTCAATTACTCCTTCTTCCTTAACTGGAGTATTACTTTCTTCTCTATTTACTGCTTCAAAAATTGCTTGCCAACCACGTGGACCTAAAACTGTGCCATCATCGGTGTCACCTTGAACTTCATAAAATTCTGCAATTGCAGCTGTCGTTGCTGGACCATACTTTCCATTAGCAACTGGAATTGGATAGCCAAGTTTTATTAAAGCTTTTTGAACTTTTTTTACATAATCATTTTCAACACCACGTGTTAATTTTTCAATGCCTGGATAATTTGGAATTTCATCAGCAAATGAAGGCATAGGATAGCCAGTTGATATTAGAAGTGTGGCCAAAGTTGAGACCAATATTTTCTTCAACACTATTCCAAAATAACACAGCAATTTTCGAGTTTCGGCGCAATTTTTTCTATTTGTGTGAAGAATCTATTCAAACTTTGTGCTTAAAGTGACATATGTCTCCTCATGATGTTAATTATGTATTTAAATTTGTGCCTTATTGAAATAGCATGAAATATGTGAAAATAGATAAATCTCAAATTAGTCATGCACTATACATATGCATCATTCCTATGGTTTCCTCTCTTTATATTGGAGAACTACTTACTTTTCTTTTTGTGTTTTCACTTATTTATGCATTCTTCAAACAACCTAAAAAGATTTCGCAAATATGGCTAACTTCTGTTTTTTTAGTCTGGATTGTTTATGGTTTAGCAGGACTCATTGGCATAATTCCTTTAGCTGGTGAAGAAGGTAGTGATGAAACTATCTGGTCATTTGGATTCGAATCTTTCATTTTTATGTTTTTTCTTGTTCTTATCCCAACCTTTATTGGCAGATTTATAGGTCAAAAGTTTAAGCCTGCTTCTAAATAAAAGTAGTCAAGATTACATTTGGCAACTAATCTGTACTCATGCCAAGTGTTATGTGGTTTAGACGAGATTTACGTCTTAACGATCATCCTGCTTTAAATGCAGCAATAGATAGTGCTTTTGAAGACGGCGATAAAAATGTAGTGGCACTTTTTAATATTGATCCTAAAGTTTTTGATGATGCAGGAGATCCTTTAAAGGCGTACCAAGATGCTTCTTTAAAATCTTTAGATGAATCTTTAAATAATAATTTGCTTATAAGACATGGGGACCCTAAAAAAGTAATAGTAGAAGTTGCTTTAGCTGCAAAAGCAAAAACTGTTCATATTTCTGAAGATTTTGAACCATATGG
>JBEAYY010000046.1:0-3399 GCA_041170365.1 Actinomycetota bacterium | reverse complement strand
ACTTCTAAATTAAGTATTCCTTTAAGATTTGGTGAAATTCATCCCCGAACTATTTTGATGGAATTAAATGATTCCAAAGATCATGACACTTATAGAAAAGAAATATGTTGGAGAGAATTCTATGCCGAAGTTTTAGCAACAGCTCCAGAAAGTGAAACTAAATCATTAGACCAAAAATGGGAATTGATGGGTTGGGATTTAGAAAAAGATTACAAACAAAAACTTAAAATTTGGCAAGAAGGAAAAACTGGTTTTCCTTTAGTTGATGCTGGTATGCGTCAATTAAAAGAATCAGGTTGGATGCATAACCGAGTAAGAATGGTTGTTGCTTCTTTTTTAGTTAAAGATTTACATATTCATTGGCGACACGGTGCAGAGTGGTTTATGAAACATTTACTTGATGGAGATATCGCGAGCAACTCTCATGGTTGGCAATGGACTGCAGGTTGTGGCACAGATGCATCTCCTTATTACCGAATATTTAATCCCATGATGCAAGCAGAAAAGTTTGATCCAAATGCAGATTATGTTCGTAAGTGGATTCCAGAATTAAGACACTTAAAAGGAATTAGTGCTCATACTCCTTGGGATCAAGTAGATGGCTACGCACATGGTTATCCAGAAAGAATGGTTGATCATTCTTTAGAACGTGATGAAACTTTAAGAAGATATAAAGCAAGTAAGGGCGAAAAAGTTATTAAGGAGAAATTCTCTCGATAATCCAATCAGAATTATTTCTGGTATAGCGAATTCGATCATGCAATCTTGATGGTCTTCCCTGCCAAAATTCCATACTGTTTACACTTACTAAATATCCACCCCAATGATTTGGCATGGGAACTTCATTTGGATATTTATCCATAAAATCTTTAACTTTATCTTCTAAAAATTGTCTTGAACTTATTACTTCAGATTGATTACTCACCCAAGCACTAATTTGAGAGCCATAAGGTCTTGTTTTGAAATAACTTTGCGAATCTTCTTTACTTATTTCACTAGCTTTACCTTTAATTATTACTTGTCTGTGAAGATCAATCCAAGAAAATAAAAGTGTGCATAAAGGATTTTCTTTTAAGTCTTTTGCTTTATCTGAGTTTTTATTGGTGAAAAAAATAAATCCTTTTTCATCAAAAGACTTTAATAAAACATTTCTTACACCAGGTTGACCTTGTTTATTGCTTGTTGCTAAAACCATCGCATTTGGTTCAGAGATATTTTTAGAAATTGCATCATTCATCCAAGTTTGAAATTGAGCAAAGGGGTTGTTAGATATGTCACTCTCATTTAAATCTCCTTGCTCGTAAGAGATTCTTAAAGATTCAAACCATTCATTCGAAGTTGACATAACCCGATTCCACCATGTGGAATTGATTAAGCAAAGATAGACTCACAAGATTTCTTCAATCAGAAAGGCAAACCATGCCAGATTTTGTTCCAGGTCTGGAAGGAATTGTTGCCTTTGAAACCACAATTGCAGAACCAGATCGCGAAGGTGGAGCACTTAGATATCGCGGTGTTGATATTGAAGATTTAGTTGGTCGAGTTAGTTTTGGTCCTGTTTGGGGACTTTTAGTTGACGATAATTTTTCACCAGGTTTACCAATTCCAGAACCTCATCAAATTCCTGTTAAAACAGGTGACACCAGAGTTGATATTCAAAGTGCAGTTGCACAACTTGGTGCTCGTTGGAAATTAAAACCAATTTTAGATATTGACCATGTTCAAGTTAGAGAAGATTTATCCCGTGTTACTTCAACTGCTTTGATGTATGTTGCTCAATCTGCACGAGGTGATCAAACACCAGTTTCCGAAGATCACATTGCTAAATCTTCAACTTCAGTTGAAAGATTTATGAAGAGATGGCGTGGTGAACCAGATCCAAAACACATAAAAGCTGTTGATGCTTATTTTGTTTCAGCCGCAGAACATGGCATGAATGCTTCAACTTTTACAGCACGTGTAATTGCCTCAACTGGAGCTGATGTAGCTGCTTCAATATCGGGAGCAATTGGTGCAATGAGTGGACCATTACATGGTGGTGCCCCAAGCCGTGTTTTGCACATGATTGAAGAAATTGAAAAAGGTGTTGATCCAGAAACTTATGTAAAACGTTTACTTGATTCCAAAGAAAGATTGATGGGAT
Organism: Actinomycetota bacterium; assembly: GCA_041170365.1. Classification (GTDB taxonomy): domain Bacteria; phylum Actinomycetota; class Actinomycetes; order S36-B12; family UBA5976; genus ATZT02. Next base: position 1,256 of record JBEAYY010000046.1, on the reverse strand, counting down.
TTGGTCACAGAGTTTATAGAGCACAAGATCCAAGAGCAAAAGTATTAAGAAGAACTGCAAAAGAATTAGGTGCTCCTCGTTATGAAATAGCAGAAGCTTTAGAAAAGGCAGCTTTAAAAGAATTACATGAAAGACATCCTGAAAGAGTTTTAGAAACTAACGTTGAATTTTGGGCAGCAATCGTTCTTGATTATGCGCAAGTTCCAGCAAACTTATTTACTTCAATGTTTACTTGTGCTCGTTTAGCTGGCTGGTCTGCACACATTTTGGAACAAAAAAATACTGGAAAATTAGTTAGACCTTCTGCTACTTATATTGGCAAAGGTCCAAGAAGTGCTGATTCTGTTGCAGGATTTTCAGACAAAATAAAACCTTCATTTTAAATATGTCAGAAATTCCAAATATTGTAATTCCTGAAAATTTAAAACCAAAAGATTTAAGATTTGGTTCTGGTCCAAGTAAAATTCGTGCTACACAATTAGCTGCCTTAGTTGCTTCTAATCCAGGTTATTTAGGTACAAGTCATCGTCAAAAAACTGTTAGAGATGTAGTGAAATCTTTACAAGAAGGATTACGCAGTTTATTCAAATTACCTGATGGGTATGAAGTGATTTTAGGAAATGGTGGCACCACAGCATTTTGGGATGCGGCAATATTTGGATTGATTAAAGAAAGCGGTCAATTTTTATCATTTGGAGAATTCAGTAACAAATTTGCTCAAGCTGCAAAAAATGCACCTTTTTTAAAAAATATTGACATTATTAAATCTGAACCTGGTGATGCACCTGATTATGTGCCAAATTCTAGTTTTGATGTTTATGCAACAGCACATAATGAAACCAGCACTGGAGTAATGAAAGAAGTTAAAAGACCTACAAAAGATGGTTTGCATTTAATTGATGCAACTTCTGCTGCAGGTGGTGCAATGGTTGATCCAAAAGAATTTGATGCATATTATTTTGGACCACAAAAATCATTTGGTTCAGATGGTGGATTATTTGTTGCCCTTTTAAGTCCTGAAGCAATTTCTCGGATTGAAGAAATAAAGAAAACAAATAGATGGCAACCACCATTTTTGGATTTAACAATTACTTTAGAAAATTCAAAATTGAATCAAACTTATAACACTCCAGCTTTAGCAACTATTCATATGTTTGAAAATCAAGTTTCTTGGTTTAATGAAAATGGTGGACTTACCTGGTCAAGTAATAAATCAAAAACTTCTAGTGATTTTCTTTATAATTGGGCTGATTCAA
>JBEAYY010000045.1:0-2525 GCA_041170365.1 Actinomycetota bacterium | reverse complement strand
GCTTCTTATCTTCTTCAGCGTGAGCTTCGGCATCTTTCATCATGCGATCAATTTCTTCTTTACTTAATCCTGAACCACCAGTAATAGTCATGGATTGTTCTTTACCGGTACCAAGATCTTTTGCACTTACATGCACAATTCCGTTGGCATCAATATCGAAAGCAACTTCAATTTGAGGAACTCCGCGTGGAGCAGGTGGTAAACCGGTTAAATCAAATGTTCCCAAGTTTTTGTTGTAAGCAGCAATTTCTCGTTCTCCTTGGAAAACTTTGATTTGCACACTTGGTTGATTATCTTCAGCGGTAGTAAAGATTTCTGAACGTTTAGTTGGGATTGTGGTGTTACGTTCAATTAACTTGGTCATAACTCCACCTTTAGTTTCAATACCTAAAGAAAGAGGAGTTACATCAAGTAACAAAACATCTTTAACTTCACCTTTTAATACCCCAGCTTGTAATGCGGCACCAATTGATACAACTTCATCTGGGTTAACAGATTTATTTGGTTCTTTACCAGTTAATTTCTTAACTAAATCTGTAACTTGTGGCATACGAGTTGAACCACCAACAAGAACAACTTGATTTATTTTTTCTTTCGCAATTCCTGAATCTTTAATTACTTGTTCAACAGGATTTTTTGTGCGTTCTAATAAATCTTGTGTCATTGATTCAAATTGTGCACGGGTAAGTGTTTCATCTAAATGCAGTGGACCTGCTTGTGATGCTGTTATATATGGCAAATTAATATTTGTTGAAGTTGAAGATGACAATTCAATTTTTGCTTTCTCTGCAGCTTCTTTCAAACGTTGTAATGCCATATTGTCTTTTGAAAGATCAACACCATTTTTATTTTTAAATTCTGTGACCATCCAATTGATGATTTTTTCATCCCAATCATCGCCACCTAATTTGTTATCACCAGCTGTTGCTTTTACTTCAACAACACCTTCACCGATTTCTAGTAATGAAACGTCAAATGTTCCACCACCAAGATCGTAAACAAGAATCAATTCTTCTTTGTTTCCTTTATCTAAACCGTATGCAAGGGCAGCAGCTGTTGGTTCGTTAATAATTCTTAAAACATTTAATCCAGCAATTTCTCCTGCTTCTTTTGTTGCTTGACGTTGTGCATCATTGAAATATGCAGGAACAGTAATCACTGCATCTGTAACAGAATCACCTAAATAACTTTCTGCATCTCTTTTTAATTTCATTAAAGTTCTAGCTGAAATTTCTTGAGGGGTGTATTTCTTGCCATCAATGTCTACAGACCAGGAAGTTCCCATATGTCTTTTAACAGAGCGAATAGTTCTATCTGGATTTGTTACTGCTTGACGTTTTGCTACTTCTCCAACCAGTACTTCGCCATTTTTGGCAAAAGCTACAACTGATGGGGTGGTTCGTGAACCTTCAGCATTGGCAATAACTGTTGGGTCGCCGCCTTCTAGGACCGTAACCACTGAGTTGGTGGTTCCAAGGTCAATACCGACCGCACGTGCCATATTTGATACTCCTTTGATACTTGGTATAGCCACTTTTGGGCTGATTGTTATCTATATTGACGCATGTTCACTCAACATGCAACTTTTCTTAGCCTGGTTAACTCAATGTTCTTGAGTTACATAGACTCAAGAATAGGGATATTTATTTAATTTCTGTTTTATGAAAGTTTAAATGTGCCTTGGACGGGGTTGGGCCTCGTTGTCCTTGATATCTAGAGCCGTAGATTGCTGATCCATATGGATGCTCTGCAGGTGATGAGAGCCTGAAAAGACATAGTTGTCCGATTTTCATGCCTGGCCAAAGCTTGATTGGAAGGGTTGCCACATTACTTAACTCCAAGGTGACATGTCCTGAAAATCCTGGATCTATAAAACCTGCAGTGGAGTGAGTCAATAAACCGAGTCGTCCCAAAGAGGACTTTCCTTCTAAGCGACCTGCAATGTCATCAGGCAAAGTTATTACTTCATAAGTACTGCCTAAAACAAATTCACCTGGGTGCAGGATGAATGGTTCTGCTCCCACGGTGGTGACTTCTCTGGTTAACTCTGGTTGGTTTTCTGAAGGATCAATGTGGGCATATTTGTGGTTTTCAAATGTTCTAAAAATGCGATCAAGTCTGACATCAACACTGGATGGCTGAATCATGTTTGCATCGTATGGTTCAAGCACCACACGAGCTTTTTCAATTTCTAATTTGATGTCTCTATCGGAAAGAAGCATAAGAAGAAGCCTATCGCTTAGCAGTAGTTTTTTGAAATAACACTTCAAGTATGGCTTGGCCATAAGTTAGCCTTTGACCTATGCCAGGTTTAGTTCCAGACTGGATGAATCCAGTTAGCCAAGAATTAATAAAAAGAATCAATACTTATTACCAAAACTTAGATCAATTACAAGTTCAACAAGAGATAGAAAAATTAGTTGATGAAAGTTATCAAATTAATGATGTGGAATGCATAAATGTTAATCCTGCAACAAATTTATTAAACCCAAGAGCAGAAAAACTTTTATCAAAGGGAATGAGTT
>JBEAYY010000044.1:0-4025 GCA_041170365.1 Actinomycetota bacterium | reverse complement strand
TTCGAGTCGAACCAACCGAAGAAGCAAAACAAGCAATGTATGCATCAATGTCTTCATATGACGATATTGATTACACATCCTTTGGTGCAGGTGGAGGACAAGCTGTTCCTCTAGAAGACTACGACCAAGGCGCTAATCAACGTTAAATTTTAAATTGTTTTTAATTTAAAACAATTTATTTTGAAGTTCTCTTGCTGCATTAAGCATTATATCTTTTAATGAATGTAATTTCTTTTCTGTTGTGGTAAAAGTTGGTAATGTTAAATTTAAATACGCTACATGTTTAGAATTTTGATTTAATACAGCACTTGTTATTCCACACCATTGTTCATTATGTTCTTTATAATTAAAAGCGATATTTTCTTTTCTGGCATTCGTGATTTCTTTCAAAAGAATTTTTTTATTTGTAATTGTAAAATTAGTAAAACTTTCTAATTTTTGATTTAGATATTCATTTAATTCATGATTATCAAGTGAGGAAAGATAAAGCTTTCCCACAGAACCGCAATAAAGTGGTACATCTATTCCTGCAAGATCTATTTGAATTGGATTTTTTAATTTAAACTCGTCAAGTACAAGTAACTTATTATTCGTTGAAATTTCAAGAAATGCAGTACCTCCTGCTTGCTTAACTATTCTTTCTAAAATAGGCCGCGCTTTATTTATGAGGTTGTTAAAATCAGCATTTTTTGCAAGATCCCAAAGTCCAAAACTAATCGAATAATTACCATTTGTATTGTTCTTTTTTATTAGATCAAAATGTTCTAAAGTGTTTAAAAGTCTCCAAGCTGTTGCCCGATTTACACCCGCTTTTTTAGCCATTTGGGGAACACTTAAAGCATTGTTGTTCTTTGAAATCGCAATTAAAAGTTTTAAGGCTCGTTCAACAGATTGAACTCGTTGGCCCATTGATTGCATCCAATCTCTTAATTAAGTAATATTTTCCATGATACATGTAAATGAAACACGTGTTGCACCATGGAAGCAATAAGAAATAGAGGTTTTTTTGAAAATCAAGGCAGCTGTATTAGAAAGTGTTGGAAGTAAATTCAAAATAGAAGAACTTGAATTAGATGATCCGAAAGAGAACGAAGTTTTAGTCAAAATAAAAGCAAGTGGACTTTGCGCCAGTGACTTAAACGCAATAGATGGAAAAAGAAATTTGGTTCCTTTCCCAGCTGTGATAGGTCATGAAGCTGCAGGAATTGTTGAAAAATGTGGTTCAAATGTAAAAGATTTTGTACCCGGAGATCATGTTGTTTTATCGATAGTTCCAAATTGTGGTTCATGTAAATTTTGTATTTCTGGAAATCCAAATTTTTGTATTTTAGCCGGTAATTCAATGTTTGCTGGAAATCTTTTTGACGGAACAAGTAGATTGCATGCTGGTGGTAAAAAAATAAATCATTTCTTAACAACATCATCTTTTGCTGAATACTCAGTTGTCCCTGCTTCTGGACTTGTAAAAATTAAAAATGAAATGCCACTAGATCGTGCAGCATTAATAAGTTGTGCTGTACTTACTGGCTATGGAGCAGTAGTAAACACAGCCAAAGTTAGAGAGAACACCAGCGTTGCAGTTTTCGGCTGTGGCGGTGTTGGATTAAACATCATTCAAGGAGCAAGAATTGCAAAAGCAAAAAATATTTTTGCAATAGATATAAATGATGAAAAATTAAATCTTGCAAAACAACTTGGGGCAAGCCATATTTTGAATCCAAAAAAAGAAGATTCAGTAAAAATAATTCGCGAAATAACTGATGGCGGTGTAGATTTTGCCTTTGAAGCCTTGGGTAGAGAAGAGACAATTCAACAGGCTTGGAAATCAGTTGGTCCATTTGGACAATTAACACTTGTTGGATTGATGAAAAGTGGAGCGACATTAACTCTTGACGCAGGTCAATTTATTAATGAGCAATCCGTAAAAGGTTGTTATTTTGGTTCATCAAATATTAAACGCGATGTACCAAGCCTTGTAGATAAGTATTTAAATAAAGAATTAAAGCTAGATGAATTAATCAGCCAGAGAATTACATTGGATAATTTAAATGATGCAGTAGATCAATTACGAAGAGGGGAAGGTGCAAGAAGTGTCCTTGTCTTTGAATAAAGAATTAATCGTTGAAAAAAATTTGGTTAATGGGCAATGGGTCGATTCAAGCGATGGAAAAAAAATTGACATCATAAATCCAATAAATGAACAGGTAATTGCTCAAGTTCCAGATGCAACAGTACAAGACGTCGAATTTGCTGCCCAAGCTGCAAAAAAAGCTTCATTTGAATGGGGCAGATTTACTCCCAAAGAAAGAGCAGATCTCTTAATCGAATTATCGAATAAAGTTTTAATGGATATTGATAATTTATCTCAACTAGAAACAATTAATTCAGGCCATCCAATTTCTGTTGTAGGTGGAGAAATAAAAAGTGGTGCCGACAGACTCAAATTTTTTGCGGGTGCAGGAAGAACTCTTGAAGGAAGATCTGCTGGTGAATACGCAAATGGTTACACCTCGATAATTAGACGAGAACCAATTGGTGTTGCTGGATTAATTACTCCTTGGAATTACCCACTATTAACTGCAATTACAAAAATGAGTCCTGCGCTTGCGGCTGGAAACACAATTGTGTTAAAGCCTTCAGAGCAAACACCTTTAACAACTTTGAGATTAGCAAAATTAGCAAATGAAATATTTCCTCCAGGTGTCATAAATGTATTAACAGGAACTGGAGAAATTGCTGGTGCACAACTGGCTAAAAGTAAAGATATTGACATTATTTCTCTAACTGGTGGTACTGAAACTGGAAAAATTGTTGCAAAAATTGCATCAGAAAGTTTGAAACATGTGCATTTAGAATTAGGAGGTAAAGCTCCATCGATAATTCTTGACGATGCTGATCCAATTGTTGTTGCAGAATCTTTAAAATGGGCTTCTTTCTGGAATGCAGGTCAAGATTGTAGTGCAGCTACAAGGATTATTATTACCAAAAAAAATTATGAGAAAGTGTTAAGTGCATTGGTCGATAGTATTTCAACTCTTAAAGTGGGAGATCCAAGTGATTCAGCAACAGAAATGGGACCACTCACACATAAGCAACACTTCAATAATGTTGAAAAAAGAGTTAATGAAAGCTTAAATTCTGGAGCAAAAATAATTCTTGGTGGCAAAAAAATTGGAGAAAAAGGGTTTTTATACGAACCAACAATTATCACTAATGTTGATCAGAAAAGCGATATTGTTCAATCAGAAGTATTCGGTCCAGTTATTTCATTGCAAGTAGTCGAAAATGAATATGCTGCTATTGATTTAGCAAATGATATTAAATACGGCTTAGGGGCATCCGTGTTTACAAATAATGTTGGAATGGCCATGGAAGCAAGTAGAAGATTAAAATTTGGAACTGTGTGGATAAATGATCACGGTGCTGTAACTGCTGAGATGCCATGGGGTGGATTCAAAGAATCTGGTTATGGAAAAGAAAGATCAATTTATTCTCTTGAGGAATATACTCAAATAAAGCACGTAATGATTAAATTACCTTAGATGAATAATATTGATGTAGGAAATATTTCTAAATTAGAAACTTTTTCGAATGAATTTGTTAGTTTTGTTAAAGTCACTACTTCAACAGGAGAAGTTGGTTGGGGTCAAACATCAACCTATAATGCCGATATAACAGCACAAATTTTTCATCGACAAGTCTCACCTTGGGTATTAGGTAAAGACGCAAGTAATTTAGATGAACTTATATCAATTGTTGAAGAGAAAGAACATAAATTTCCTGGAAGTTATCGATGTAGAGCACTTGCTGGTTTAGACACTGCACTTTGGGATTTATACGGAAAACATTCAAATAAACCTGTTGTTGAATTATTAGGTGGGACAAGTGGAAAACTTAGAACCTATGCATCAAGTATGAAAAGAGATATAACTCCAGAAAAAGAAGCTGAAAGATTTTTACGTTTACGTGATGAATTCGGTTTTTCTGCTTTTAAGTGGAGAGTTGGTGCTGAAAATGGTCGTGAT
>JBEAYY010000043.1:0-3752 GCA_041170365.1 Actinomycetota bacterium | reverse complement strand
ATCAACTGGTGGCCAGCCTGCTTTAATTATTAATTCTTTATGTCCTAATGCTTCCCACATTTCTTCTGCAGTGTAAGGCGCAAATAAGGAAAGAATTATGGCAATTGCCTCAACGGCTTCTCTTACAGCAGGATCATTTGGGCCACAACCTGTATCAATTGCTTTTCTAGTTACATTCACTAATTCCATAGTTCTTGCAATAGCGACGTTAAATCTAAATGACTCAATCAGTGTCGTTACTTCATCAATGGTTCTATGAACACTTTGTCTTAATTCCAAATTTCCATTCTTAAAGTTAACTTCCTTTTCAGATTTAACATCTTTAGAAAGCCTCCAGGCTCTAGATAAAAATTTCTTTGATCCACCAGGTGAGACTTCGGCCCAATCGATGTCATCTTCTGGTGGGCCTGCAAAAACCATTGTTAATCTGACTGCATCTACTCCAAATTCTGAAATTTGTTCACCCAAATCAACCATATTTCCTTTTGATTTAGACATGGCAGAACCATTTAATATGACTTGTCCTTGATTCAAAAGTGCTTTGAAAGGTTCATTAAATTCCACATATCCTAAGTCGAATAAAACTTTCGTAAAGAATCTGCTGTAGAGAAGATGCAAAATTGCATGTTCAACTCCACCAACATATTGAGCGACTGGTAACCATCTTTTTAATAATTTTGGATCGATAGCTTTTTCATGATCATGAGCAGATGGATATCTCAAGTAATACCAAGACGAATCCACAAAAGTATCCATTGTGTCTGTATCTCTTTTTGCATCAGAATTACACTTAGGACATTTTGTATTTACCCAATTTGTCGCAGCAGCTAGAGGTGAAGTGCCTTTTGGCGCTAATTGTTCTCCAGCAAGATCTGGTAAATGCACAGGTAATTGATCATCGGCAACTGCTACTTCACCACATTTTGGACAATGGATTATTGGAATTGGGGCTCCCCAATAACGCTGCCTAGAAATTAACCAATCTCTTAATCTAAAGTTTGTTGCACCTTTACCTGATTTGTTTTTTTCTAAATAATCAATCATTGATTTGATTGCGCTTTGCTTATCTAACCCATTTAAGAAATCAGAATTAACAAGTTTTCCATCTCCTGCTGTTGCAATAAATGATTTACTTGGATCTTCTTCTCCCGTTTCAACCACAACTCTTACTGGTAATTTAAAGGTCTTTGCAAAATCTAAATCGCGCTGGTCGTGGGCAGGAACTGCCATTAACGCACCAGTTCCATAATCTGCCAAAACATAATCTGAAGCCCAGATTGGAATTTTTTCTTTATTTACAGGATTTATTGCATATCGACCTAAAAAAATTCCTGTTTTAGGTCGATCAGTTGAAAGTCTTTCAATGTCGGTTGCTTTCTTAATTTCTTCAATATAAGTATTTAATTCAGTATTTTTATCATCTGTAGCTAGCTCTTGAGCAAGCTTTGAATCTGCAGCTACTACAAAGAATGTGGCACCAAACAAAGTATCTGGTCTTGTTGTAAATACAGTAACACTTTTATCTAATCCTTCAATTTCAAAATCAACATATGCTCCTTCAGATTTTCCAATCCAATTTTTTTGCATTGTTAAAACTCGTTCTGGCCAACTACTTTCTATTTGAGACATGTCATCTAAAAGTCTTTGAGCATAGTCAGTAATTTTGAAATACCATTGAGTTAATTCTCTTTTAGTTACTACTGAATTGCATCTCTCACATTCACCAGCTACCACTTGTTCATTTGCAAGCACTGTTTGACAGGATGGGCACCAATTAACATTTGATGCCTTTCTATATGCCAGACCTTTATTAAAAAATTGGATGAAAAGCCATTGAGTCCATTTGTAATATTCAGGATCAGAAGTATGTAATCTGTGATTCCAATCAAAGGAAATTGCATAACGTTTGAAAGATTCTGCTTGAGTTTCTATATTGTTGTAAGTCCACTTCGCAGGATTTTCACCTCTTTTTATTGCAGCATTTTCTGCAGGTAAACCGAATGAATCCCAACCCACTGGGTGAAAGACGTTATAACCTTTTTGAAAGTAATACCTTGCAACAACATCACCGATAGCAAAAGCTTCTGCATGTCCCATATGTAAATCGCCTGATGGATAAGAAAACATATCTAAAACATAAATTCTTTTCCTATCATCGTTTGGATCATCAGATGAATTAAAAGGTTGTTTTTCTTCCCAAATCGGAAGCCACTTAGCCTGAATTGCATTGAAATCTAATGCAACATTTTGCTCATTATTATCTGATTGTAAATTCACAAGGTAAAATTTACCGATTGAGCGAAATGAATTGCGAAGAGGTATCTATTTCTTGCTCAAAATTGCCATCAATCCAAAAATCACAATGTTTTTTTATGTCATGCTTTAAAAAATATTTACTCTCTTTAGATTGCCAGAGCTTCATTTCATCTTTTATTTGATTTCCATCTCTGTCTAAAACTCTGTTTAATAGGATCTCTTTTCGACCCTCAATCCAGAGGTTTAAAACAGATAACTCACGAATACCTAAACTTGCAGCTCCAACACCTTCTAAAATAATATTTTCATAATTTTCGATGACTACTTTCTCTCTTCTTAACTTAAGATGCCAGTCAAATTTTGTATAAATTATTGGCTCACTTTTTTTCATAGGAGTAATAATCCAGTTTTGAATATTTGTAACTAAATTATTATCCAAAGCATTTTCCCAGCCTTCATAAATCTCATCCATATGAATTATGGATGTATTATTTAAAAAATTTTTTAAATTTTTTGCCAAAGTAGTTTTTCCAGAACCGGCTGGACCATCTATACAAATTAGTTTTGTTTCACCACAAAATTTATTTGAATTATTAATTAAGTCTGCTAATTTACTGAGAGGTTGGATACTCATTTTAAATTCTTGCTATTTTCAGCCATTTCTTCCAACCAACTATGGCTATAAAAATAAACACTAAATATAAAAGTGAGGTAAACCAAAGTTCTTGTCTTGCATAATGAAAAGTAGCAACCATATTCACTACAACCCAAATTGGCCAAGCTTCATATTTTTCTTTAACCATTAGAACTTGAGCAACAACACTTCCTACCAAAATAAATGAGTCAAACCATGTTGCAGCTGCTCCAATTTGTGCAAGAAGTGGAGCCATTATCAGCCATGTTGTAAATGAAAGTACAGACCAAAGTAATTTTTCTTTTAAAGTTAATTTACTTGGCTTAGCGCCTTCTTTACCCCAACCAAACCATCCCCAAATTGCTGCACCTATAAAAACTAATTGCAAAATTGCACTTGCATACAATTCAAAATTAAAGAATAAGACTGCGTACAAAGTGCTACTTACAATCCACCATGGCCACGTTAATCGAGTACCAGTTGTTCCTAACCAAACTCCAATTAATGAGGCAATAACTGCGATCATTTCTAATAAAGTGACTTGATAATTCCAAGCAGTAAATAAAACAAACATAGATTCTCCTCCCAATCTGGCATTACCCAAACGGTCTAAACGGTCAGTGACACTTTGTTGTCACTTTCTCAGTCCGATGAAGTTCGAACTCCCGTGATATTTCTTGGTATCAATGTAACACAAAAAATTGTGGAGCTAAGGGGAATTGAACCCCTGACCTCTTGCATGCCATGCAAGCGCTCTACCAACTGAGCTATAGCCCCAAAATATTTGAATTGTAACTCTATCGAAAACTTATTTCACCAAATTTTATCTATCATCACTGAGTGCAGGAGTTGGCAAAGATCC
>JBEAYY010000042.1:0-4088 GCA_041170365.1 Actinomycetota bacterium | reverse complement strand
CGAGTTTCAAAAGTAATTGATTTAGGTGTTAATTCTTTAGATGATAAAACAGATTATCCAAATATTGGTTTTGCTTTAGCAACAGAAATTGCAAAAGGAAATGCTGATCGAGGTTTACTAGTTTGTGGCACAGGAATTGGCATGGCAATTTCTGCAAATAAAGTTGAAGGAATAAGAGCAACAACTGTGCAAGATCCTTATTCTTTAGAAAGAGCAATTTTAAGTAATAACTGTCAAGTAATCACAATGGGTGCACGAGTAATTGCAAGTGAATTAGCACTTAATTTAATCAAGCCTTGGCTTGATTATAAATTTGATGAACAAAGTTCAAGTGCTCCTAAAGTTAAAAGAATAAATCAACTAGAACAAGAACAAAAAGGATAAAAATGAGTAAAGGCACAATTGCATTTCCAATCGCTGATGGTGTTGAAGATTTGGAATATCACGTAACCAGAATGCGTTTAGAAGAAGATGGTTACAAAGTAGTTAGTGCTGGATTAGATAAAAAACAAATTGTTGGTAAAAATGGATTAAAGATTGATATCGATGTTTTAATTTCAGATTTAAAAGCAAATGATTTAAAAGGTTTAGTACTTGCAGGTGGATGGGCTCCAGATAAATTAAGAAGGTATGAGCAAGTAATTAATTTAATTAAAGAAATAAATTCTCAAAATAAAGTTATTGGAATTATTTGTCACGGTGGATCATTAGCAGTTTCTGCAGATATTTTGAAAGGTAAAAAAGCCACAGGATCTTTAGGCATTAAAGATGATTTAGTTAATGCTGGTGCTACCTGGGTTGATGAAGCTGCCTTTAGTGAAGGAAACCTAGTTTGGGGTCGCGTAGTAGCTGATATTCCAGATTTTTGTAGAGAGTTAGTTAAAACTTTAAACAAATAATCTGGTTTCATATTCTGAAACCAGAAGTTTTAAATTACTTGCATATATATAGTGTGATTTCCCCACAAAATAATCCTTGACCAACGCTTGAATGTCCGAGTAATGTCCTTACTTGTATACAGCCTTGCATACCAAGATAAGGGAAAACAGACATTAAATGACCAGTGAGATAAGAAGCCAATATTTAGTAAGTCAAATTGCTCGCGAACTAGGTGCCATCGTTGGCCATGATCAAGTTTCACTTGATAAAGAAAAAAGATTTGAACAAGCAAGTGACTGGTCTTGGATGAGTAAGTATTTAATTTCTAAAAATCAAGAATTACCAATGGCAGACATTGTGGTTTCACCAAAATCAAGTGAAGAAGTTTCTAAAGTTGTAGCACTTGCAAATGAATATCGAATGCCAGTAATTCCAAGAGGTGGAGGTTCTGGAACACAATCAGGAACTTTTGCTCTTTATGGTGGTATCGCACTTGATTTAAGAAGATTAAACAAAATTGTTGACGTTGATGAAAATTCAATGATTGTCACAGTTGAAGCAGGACTTGATGGATCTGAATTAGAAAAAGTTTTAAATGCAAAAGGTTTAACAATGCCTCACTATCCTGGTTCACATTTTTTTGGTGCAACTATTGGAGGATGTTTAGCTGCCAGAGGTTCAGGAGTTGTTTCAACGAAATATGGCAAAGCAGAAGATTTAGTTTTACAAATTGAAGCAGTAATGGCAAATGGAAAAATAATTGAAACTCTTCCAGTACCAAGTCATGCATCTGGTCCTGGAATTATTCAAACACTTGTGGGAAGTGAAGGAACTTTAGGAGTTATTACTAAAGCTGCAATGCGTTTAGAAAGATTACCTGAATCAAGAGTTTTTCTTTCTTACGGATTTAAAGATGTAAACACAGGAATTGAAGCTGCCAGAAAAATAATGACAGACAGATGGCATCCTGCAGTGATAAGACTTTATGACGAAGCAGATACTGCAAAACTTTCTTCTTGGTTAAACCTTGGTGTGCAAGGAGTGTTAATGGTAATAATGTGTGATGGCACAAAATCATTAACAGATTTAGAAAGTAAAGAAATTCAAAGAATTTGTGAAGGTGTGGGCGGTAAACCACACGGACCTGAAGTAGGTCAAAACTGGTGGGATGGGAAATATGAGCCATTCAAACATGGCAATATTCCTGCCCCACCAATGATTTATGGCACCACTGATACGTGTGCCAAGTTCAATGATTTGCCAGCTATTTATAAAGCTAAAAAAGAAGTGGTGGAAAAGCAGTTTGCTCACCATAAAGCCAGATACACCGCTCACTTTTCTCACTGGTTTCCCTGGGGCGGCATGATTTATGACCGCTTCTATGTAGATAACCCTCCAGAAGATATTGACGAAGCGATGAAATTGCATGACGATTTATGGAATGCAGCAATTGATGCTTCCTTGAAAAACGGAGGAACCTTAAACGAACACCACGGTGTTGGTTTAAAACTAGGACGTTTCATGAAGCAACAACATGGCTCATCATGGGAATTCATGTTGAGTTTGAAAAAAGCGTGGGATCCAAACGGAATCATGAATCCAGGAAAACTTGGATTTGGTCCGCCGGGTTCTGCGAATTAAAAAAGGGTTTAGTAACTAAGAGTTAGTTACTAGAAGGGAAAAGCAATGCATTTATCTATGCATAACTGGATGCGTGCCGAGCCGCTGGAAACAACCATCGCCCGACTAGCAAAATATGGTTACAAAAGTATTGAAATCAGTGGTGAACCAGAAAAGTTCCCATCTTCAACTACTCGTGACTTGTTAAAGAAATACAACTTGAAGTGTTGGGGTTCTGTAACTCTGATGCTTGGAGAAAGAAATCTTGTTGCTAAAGATGAAGCAAAAAGAGCAATGAGTGTTAAGTATGTAAAAGATTGCATCACTATGGTGAAAGAACTTGATGGAACAGAAATGACCATCGTTCCTGCAACTGTAGGAAAAATTACTCCAGATGCATCTCCAGATGAAGAATGGAGCTGGGCAGTTGCAGGCATGAAAGAAATTTATGCCCACTCTCAAGCTGCTGGTGTAAAACTTGCTATCGAACCTCTAAACAGATTCGAAACATACTTCATTAACCGTTGCGAACAAGCACTTGCTTTAGCTGAAGCAACTGGACCAGATTGTGGTGTTTGCTTAGATGCATTCCACATCAACATTGAAGAAGAAGATTTATATGCAGCAATTCGTTTAGCTGGAAAGAAACTAAACGACTTCCACGTTGCAGATAACAACCGTATGCCAGCAGGACACGGTGATTATGACTGGAAGAAAGTTGTAGCCACATTGAAAGAAATTGGTTATGACGGTGCACTAACTGCAGAGTTCGTTGCTCCAATTGATAGAACTCCTGCAAATAAATTCAAGAATGCTTTGGATATGAATCCACCAGGAATCGATCCAGAACAATTGAAGTTCATCATTGATCACGGTTCATCAATTCTTACCGAAGAATTTTATGACTGGTTGGTTAAAGAGAACTCAGATCATCTACTACCTCTTATTTAATTAATAAGAGAATTAATTTAAGCGACTTCGGGAGTCTTTGGTGAAAGAGTTAGTGCTAGTAATCGGCACACTTGACACCAAAGGACCCGAGGTTGCTTATTTAAGAGACAAATTAAAAGAATACGGACTAAATCCTTACGTAATTGATGTGGGAATTTTAGGTGACCCAGTAGGTATCACCCCAGATTTTTCTAAAGCACAACTTGCCCAATTTGGTGGCACCACAATTGAAAAAGTTCAAAACGCAGGATCTCGAGGCGCGGCCGTTGAACAAATGCGTGAATTTGTTGTTAAAAAAGTTAAAGAAATGGTTTCTAATAATGAAGTTGTTGGAGCAATTGGCATAGGTGGTGCTGAAGGTGGCGTAATGACAGCTGCTGCACTTATGGCATTACCAATTGGAGCTCCAAAAATTGTGATTTCACCAATTGCTTCCGGTAAACATGAATTTGCTCCACTTGTTGGAACAACTGACATGATGACCATGCATTCAATCGTAGATATTTTAGGTTTAAATGATATTTCAAAAACAATTTTTGATAATGCAGCTGCAGCAGTTTATGGCATGTTACAAAAAGGTCATCAATTACAAAAACCAAAACCAGGAACAAAAGCAGTTGCAGTAACAATGCTTGGAA